>JAITNB010000052.1 GCA_031290695.1 Coriobacteriales bacterium
CTCGAAGGGGCGCGAGAAAAAGGGCGCTGCGAGAAGCACGAGGGCACAGGCAGTGGTGGAGACGAGGTACATCGCGGAGAGGCCCGTGCCATCGACCTCGGTGTCAGAGAGCCAGACCGTGCCGCTGTAGGCGAGAAAGGCCCAAGCGAGCCAGGCACCCAGCCCAAGATAACGCAGGCCAGGCCAGAGGCTGCCAAGGCTCTCGGCGAGCGTGCGTGATGTCTTCCTTCTGCTCATTGCCTCCCCATCAAGCCGAGCCTACCGTACCATTTGGCTGCTACCACCTGGATCAAAAGCGGGTGTTCTAAAGCCGTACGTCTCTGCCCCATCCCTGATTATTATGACGCACTGCCTTCTTGAATGATAGATATTGATTTGGTTACAGGCATTATGTTGGCAAATATACGAAATCAAATGAAGCCCAGCCTGCTCACAGGGCAAGGCAGCGACTCATCAAAAATTGACTAGACGTTGTTTGATGAAAAAGAAGAGACTGCAAATAAAAAATCATCAGAAGCTTCGTATGCCGCCCGTTGAAGGTCAGATACACTCATAGGCGGAAATAGGGGTAAAACCAAAGAGACAGGGGAGGTTGCCACATGGTGGAGCAAGCCAGTGGAACGGGTCAGGCGTTGGTCGCAGAGGACGAGCAACAGCTTTGGGAACCCGTAAGCGAAGAAGTGTCACACGAGGACTTTGCCGTACAAAACCTGCCGGAAGAACTTTCTTTTGAGGCGAAGGCCTTCAGGGCCTGTGAGCTCTTGCAGGCCAACCCCCTTAACCGCACCGTTCTCTATCGGATACTCGTTGCCTGTGCGTCCAAACGCATACTGCTCCATGACCTCGAGGGCTATATCCTTGAGCAACCAGAGTTCAAAGGGGCGACCCAACCTCCCTATTTCCTTATAGACTGGCTGGTCGACTATAGCGCACTTGACGTCGCGGAGATCGATCATGAAGGCAATGACATAGCCCCCGAGCAGAAGGAGGGGCTCAGTGAGGACGAGGTTGACGACCTCATAGATGACTTCGCCTTCAGTACCAGCGAGGTGGGCAAGGCGGTCATCGAGGAGTTCAGTCCCAGGAACCGCCTCATCGACTTGCTGGGAATCGTCCCCGAACGCTATGACACCTATGTAGAGGTCTTAGAGCTCCTCACCGAGAAGCGCCCCTTAAGCGTTATCGATGGGCTGCTGCGCGGTCGCGATGTGTTGATGTCCGGCCGCAAGCCAGGCGAGAACCCCATGCAGCCCAGTGTGTTCGTCGATAAATTGGCGGACGCTGGCGGCATCATCTATGACGGCGGATGGCAGATAACACCCGAGGGAAAGGAGTTGCTGGAAGCAATCAAAGACAGGAGAGGCTGAGTTACCCGTAAGACTACCAGTCAACGCAGTACAGTAAGAGAGGAAGAGAGGAGCGAAAATATGCAAGACACTACACTGACCCGACGGACCTTCGTAAAGTCCGCAGCAGTCGCTGGTGCCGCCCTGGCTATGGGTTCGGCCTTATCCGCTTGCCTTGATAATTCAGGCGGCGGTGGGACAACACCAGGCGCTGCTGCAGGCGAGCGCGTATTCTACAATTCGGTCTGTCATGGCTGCATCCAAGCCTGTCCCTGCAAGGTCTACGTGGAAGACGGCGTGGTCATCAAGATCGAGGGCCATCCAGACGCACCCACCTCGCAGGGGTCGCTCTGCCTAAAGGGCTTGAACCAGATACACACCTGTTACAGCCCGCGCCGGATAATCTATCCATTGAGACGTACGGGTGCCCGCGGCGTGGCCAACGCTGCCTGGGAGCGCATCTCCTGGGACGAGGCTATCGAGTTGGCGGCCTCGAAGATTTCTGAGGCTATCGAGAAATACGGCACCTATTCGTTCTACTCCACAACCGGCGGCGGTGGCGGTTACAGCTTCCCCGAGCCCGCCTCATTGTCGACGTCCTTCGGGTCACCCAGCGTCTGCGAACCGGGTTGTGCTCAGTGCTACCTGCCCCGTACGGCTGAGGCCGGCTATATGGGCGCCCCCGGTGACCAGTCCATCGCCGACTGCGCTGTGCTGGAGCCCTTCAAAGGTTTGGCACCGCTGGAAGAGGCAAAAGGCATCACATCCGATACCAAATGCATCGTAGTCTGGGGCGCCCAGCCTTCGGTCTCGCAGACCTCCCAGTCCGGCCGCGGCATGGCCGAGCTGCGGGCCAGGGGCTGCAAGAGCATCGTTGTCGACCCGAACTTCTCCCCGGACGCCGTCAAGGCCACCATCCACCTTCCCGTCCGTCCCGGTTCGGATGCCGCGCTGATCCTCTCCTGGTACCGTGCCATCCTCGATGAGAAGCTCTACAACGAGGAGTTTACCAAGTACTGGACCAATGTACCCTTCCTGATCAACCCCGACACCAAGCTGCCTTGGTTGGCTACCGAAGTCTTCGGTGCCGATGCCCAGACCACTCCGGCCGACACGCCGGTCTACGTCTGTGTTGATGAGAACACCGGCGCGATAGCTCCCCTGCCCTTTGGCGACCCTGCCGTTGTCAAGCAGACCGTCAACCCACAGGTGCTTGCCACTGCCGATGTCAACGGAAAATCCTCTAAGACTGCCGGCCAGATCTATCGCGACGAGGCTGAGCCCTGGACTCTGGAGAAGACCGAGGAGTTCTGCTGGGTGTCTGCCGACCGTAACCGCGCAGCCATCGACCTTTACACCAACCCGCCCGGCGGCGTGGCCGGTATTTCCAATGGTGTGGCCACCGACATGATGGAGAACGCCTCCCAGGTGCCGCAGGGCTTGCTGGGCCTGGACATGATCATGGGCTATATCGACAAACCGGGTGCCACTGTCACTGCTAATGGCGGCATGGGCATGATGGGCCCGATGCCTGGCCCCAATGACCCGCAGCCTCGCCCCACCAGGGCCTTTGCGAACTTCGGCATGGGGGGCTTTGGCGTGGGCTATACCATCGGCATGACCGAGGAGGACAACGCTGCTGCTGCCGCCGCCGTTCCCGACCCCGATATGCAGTACGCGCTGAATCAGATCCTGCTCGACCGTCTGGGTATGAACAACCACCGCGGTCTCTACGATTGGAGCCATGCCCACATCCCCACCGTGCGTGAGGCCATCGAGACCGGCGAGCCTTACAAGCCACGGGTCTGGTATGAGTTTTCCGGCAACAAGTTCGCGATGTTCGGTTCGGCTGGTGCCTGGTATAACGCCATCATGAACTCCGGCGTAGATTTCATCATGTGCCAGTACCCGATGATAACCTCCTTCCAGATCGAATGCGCCGACTTGCTTTTCCCGCTGGAAGAGTGGCTGGAAGCCACCGGCGCCGGCAACGGACAGCTGAACTACGGCTTCCCCAGCCCCGGGGTCATCCATCTCGGTGAGACCGTGCCCAACACCGTTGTCCCGCGGCACATTCTCGATGCCACCTGTGCCAAGATGAACGAAAAGTTGGACACCATCATATTCTCCGGCACCGGCAAGACGATGGCCGAGAGCAATCTGAAATTCCCGCTCGGTATGGGCCTGGTTAGCTTTGGCGGAGTCGGCGGCAATCTGAACGAGAGCGAGAGATGGGCCTCCCAGATCGCCATGTATGGTGAAGCGGCAGGCTGTGGTCCGGATGCCACCAAGGAAGAGTTCATGGAGGCGCTGAAGAACAATCACGATGCCTACATCGTGACTTCGCCTTCGGAGGAGTATTGGATTTACGACCAGTATACGTGGGAAGCCACAGACGGGCTGCCCCAGGGTTTTGCCACGGAGTCACGCAAATTGGAGGTCTACTGCACGTTCAATCTCAAACTTGGACGCACCGGTTGGCCGTACTGCTATCCGCGCGGGAATACCCCCATCGACCCGCGTGTTGGCACCTTTGGCGGGGATTACTCGCCAATCTGCAACGTGCCGGTCCAAAAGGAGGCTCCCGAGGTCGCTAACGCCGGTAACTTCATCATGGCCTATGATCCAGAGTTCCCGCTGGCAATCACCTCGGGTCGACTCTACTACTTCCACCATGGAACAATGCGCCATGCGCCCTTCACGCGCGAGCTCTATCCCCAGCCCTTTGTGCGCATCAATCCAGTGACTGCCGCACAGTATGGCATCGCCCACGGCGACTGGGTGGAGATCTCCTCACGCCGCACCCAGGGAGCGGACTACGATCCCAACGGAACGCGCGGCACCGAGCTCAGCTACTCGGGAGTCAAGAAGCAGAACACCAAGACGGCCGAGCCAATCCATGCCATCGCCTATGTGGCCGAGCTCGTGGCACCCAACGTGCTGTGGATGGAGCGCTTCTGGAACCCAGAGTGCTTTGACTCCTCGCAGGCCAACAAGACAGGCGGTTGGCAGGAGTGCAACATCAATGTCATCACCAACGCCGTCGACCCGATATTCAACGAGGTCTTTGGCTCCTACACCAACCGCGGCTTTGCCGTCAACATCAAGAAGTCGCAGAAACCGGCCAATGTGTGGACGCAGCCCAAGGAGTTCGAGCCCTTCATGCCTACCACACCTAATGAGTATGTGAGTGACATAGGTGTGCTTATCTCCAATAAGGAGCTGCTGACGGAGCCAGTGGTCTTTTCCCCCGCGGGAGGTGGTCAATAATGGATAGAAGAACTCTCGTTGTCGACCTCGACCGTTGCTCCGGTTGCCAGTCCTGCATCGTAGCCTGTAAGTTCGAGAACAATGTGACCTTGGGCAACTACTGGTGCGACGTGCTCAACGTCGACCCGGTAGGGCCGCATCCAGACATCCATATGTACTGGTTGCCCCTGCAATGCCAACAGTGTGAGGACTCGCCCTGTGTCACTGCCTGTACCACAGGGGCCGCCTATCGCGATCCAGACAACAATGTCGTGCTGATCAACAAAGAAGAGTGCATTGGCTGCAAGACATGCCTGGCTGCCTGTCCGTACTCTGACGCCGAAGGATTGACGCGTCCCAGTGTGCGCTGGTTCAACGAAGCTGAGAACGTTGTGGAGAAATGTACGCTCTGCAACCACCTTACGGCCAAGAGCGACGGTGTGGAGAACACCAAAGACACCGTCGACCCCGACCATGCGGTACCGCCTTGTGTGCATAACTGCGCCTGCAAGGCCCGCTATTACGGTAACCTTGACGACCCCAACTCGGGTGCCGCACAAGCCCTTGCCCAGGCCGAGGCCGAAGGCCGCAAAATCTACGGCCTCGACGGGATGGGCGCCGCACCGCTCGCGCGCTACATCCTCTCAGAGGAGATAGACACGTGGCGCGGTTGGGGCGATAAAATAGTCACCAAGGCAAAGGACTAGCGGGGATCCAAGCAAGTACGTCATCGCGGGGCAGGGCTTTTGCCCTGCCCCGCATAACCTCTCATTGGTTTTAGGAAGGACAGACATGGACGCATCGGAGAAGAACGTCGTCATCGAGGTGCTTAGGGGCCGCTCGGCCAGCTACCGGATGCTTGCTCGCCTGTTCTTCAAGCCTTTGAACGAAGAGGACATCGAAAACATGGTATCCATAGACCTCTGCGCCCGTGCTCTGGAGCTTGAAGGCACCGGCCTTCTGTCTGAGGGCTTCAACGACATGGGACGGGCGCTGAGAAAACGCCATACCGGCACCCGCTCGCAATTGGGTACCGACTTCACGATGTGCTTTGACGGCATGGAAGCAGTGGGGGATTTGGTCGCTGTGCCTTACGCCAGCGTCTTTCTCGGCACAGAGGCGCTGTTCTACCAAGAACCGCGTCACGAGGTCTACAAGATCTTCCAGGCAGAAGGCGTGGGGGTCAAGTCTGGCATCGACCTGCCCGAGGATCACATCACCTTCGAATTGGAGTTCCTGGCATTGCTCTCCGATAGGGCCGTTACGGCTTTGGAGAACGACCAGCACGATGAAGCCCTGCGTAACCTGCGCATCTCCCGTGAGTTCATCGAGGACAGCATCCTCACCTGGATTGGCCTGCTGGCCGCACGGGCTGAGAAGATACTTAAAACCCGCTTCTACCGCGGTGCCCTTAAAGCGACGCAGGGCTATTTGGACTTGGACGCCCAGACCATAACCGACCTTGTAGAGGAGATACGTGATAGCGGAGGCGATACGTGACGAATGACATCAAGGCTCAAGCCCACGGTATCTCGCGAAGGGGGCTCGTGACCGGTGGTATCGGCGCAGCCGTGATGTTGGCCCTGGGCGGAGCAGTGCGGGCGGTGGCCGGGCAAAACGACCCCCTGCGCCCACCCGGTGCTCAAGACGAGGCCCGCTTCATTGGTGCTTGCATCCGCTGCAACCGTTGCCGCGGTGCCTGCCCCCGTGACGCCATCGTCAACTGCGACCTGGAAGACGGGGCAATCAACGCTCGCACCCCCAAAGTCAACTTCCGTACCAAGTTCTCCCAATCCTACCGTCGGCCAGAGGGCATGGAGCAGGAGGCTGTTTTGGCCGATCCCTATCCCAGCCTGCTGGCCGCCACGGGCGCCGGCTTCTGCGATTTTTGTATGCTCTGCGTCAAGAATTGTCCCACGGGCGCCCTGCGCGAGTTCGATCCACAAACAGGATGGATTGGCGAGGCCGTTGTCGACGCGGAGCACTGCATCGCTTTTGAAAAGCTGGGCGGCTGCCGCCGCTGTGCCGACTACTGCCCCTTTGAGGCCATCACCATAGACAGCAACCGCCGCCCTGTGGTAGACCCCGCCAAGTGCAATGGCTGCGGTATCTGCGAGAACATCTGCCCCTCGGCCACATACCGTACCTATAAGGGCTCGATGAGCCGGGGGATCAACATCAGGGCAACGGGTGAGGCGAGGCCGCTATGAAGCTACGTTACCTGCGCTGGATAACCCTGGCGGCGACCTTTGTAATCATCACTGCTGGGTTGGTCTTGAATACCAGCTTAGGCACGCTCTCCTCCCTGGGCTGGCAGGCGATAGCCGCCATCTGCCCGCTGGGTGCTCTAGAGAGCTTTCTGGCCTCTAAGTCCTTCTTCCTCAGGACCTTAATCGTCTTCGCGGCGGCGGTTATACTAACGGTCGCCTTGGGCAAGGTCTTCTGTGCTTGGGTCTGCCCTGTGGCACCTGTGCGCACACTGCTCGACCTTATTGCCAGGCGGCGGCAAACATCCAAATTGGCAGACAAGGACACGGGAGAGAGCAAGCTCCAAACAACGGAGTTGGCCGCCGTCTCAGGCGCTGTTGACCAGTCCGGTTCCGGTTGTGCTAAGGATTGCTCCACCTGCGCTTCCAAGCGCGCTAAGCTGGACTCGCGGCATCTGGTGTTGGCCGGCTCGTTGCTCAGTGCCGCCATCTTTGGCTTCCCGGTATTCTGCCTGGTTTGCCCCATTGGCCTGATCTTTGGTACCATCATTGTTGTTTGGCAGTTCATCGGCTTTGACGACGTGAGCCTGTCACTGCTCATTTATCCGGCTCTCTTGATCGTTGAGCTGCTGGTGTTGCGCAAGTGGTGCGCTAAGTTTTGTCCCCTGGGTGCGCTGCTGTCGCTCCTGAGCCTGCCCAACCGCCTCCTGCGCCCCAAGGTTGATACGGCCAAGTGCTTGCGGGCAAAGGGCGCGGACTGCCATGTTTGCCAGGATGTCTGCCCCGAAGGCATCGACCCGCATTTCTCCGACGGTCTTCATGAATGCAGTAAATGCGCACTATGCAAAGATGAGTGTCCCAGCAAGGCCATAACCATCCCGTTGAGACAGAAGTAAGGAGCGACAATGAACAAGACTGGGCTGGTGGGCCAACACATCGAGCACTCGTTCTTGCCGAGGCTGCACAACGCAGCCTATGAGGAGTTGGGGCTGGACTGGGAGTACGGGCTTTATCCCTGTGAGACCGTCGCGGACTTTGAGGCCTTGATCAAGACGGCGAAGCGAGAGGGCACGGGGTTTATCGGCCTGAGTGTGACCGCGCCCTACAAGCGCGATGCCAACCGCGTGGCCATTGGCCGAAGCCAGGACGCCGCGCTCATCCAAGCCGCAAACGCGCTGACCTTTGGAGCCGGGGTCACGAGATCCTACGCAGGCGTTTTTGCTGACAATACTGATGGCTTGGGTTTCGCCGCCATGCTACGCCAAGCAAATATTGAACTGGCAGGCGAGAAAGCCGTAATCTGTGGCAGCGGACCTGTCGCTCTAAGTGTGCTGTTGGAACTGGCCAAGACCCAAGTGGGAGCCGTGACCATCCTCAGCCGCATGCCTGAGCCCATACGTAAGAGGGCATTTGAACTGCTACGCGTTCTGGGGGAGGCACGCTACCTTAAGCTAGCCAGCAGCAGAGTCAGCGGCAATCGTGGAGAAATGGTTAGATTATTTAGCAATATGAATGAAATCAGGAGTAAGTTCATGCCGCAGATCGACGTTACGGCTCTTGCCTACGATCAAGCAATGGAGGCATTGAAGGGTGCTGCTGTCTTGATTAATGCAACGCCGCTGGGGATGCATCTTGGCGACCCCACGCCGGTGCCTGCCGCCCTCTTACGTCCCGACCTTGCCGTGTTAGACGTCGTCTGTGGCAATGGAAAAACTGCTCTGGTCGAGGCTGCCCACGCTATCGGCGCCTTCGCGCTGGACGGCATGGAGATGCTCGTCGAGCAAACGGCGCTGACCATCGAGCTCTGGGCAAGCACCCACGGCCAAAGGCTTACAGCCCCCCGCGAGGCCATGCGCCAAGCGGTACAGGTCTAGCAACGACAGGAAGGTGATACGGTTTGGAGCGCGTCGAGGACAATGGGCTGTGCGCTGCCTGCGGTGGCCTGTGTTGCCAACGGGCGCCAGGCCGTTATGCGCCTGAGGACCTGGAAAGCGTTGGCGGCGTAAGCGTCGCTGGAGTCGAGGCGTGGCTGGATGCGGGCTTTAGCTCCATTACCGCGTTGTTCGTAGCCGTTTGCGACCAGCGGGCGGCACCGTTGTTTGCCTTGGCTGCTCGCGGAGTGAACCGTGGCGAACTGGTGCTTTGTGCCAGCGACATCCGCTGCCTGCGACTGGATAATACTGGCTGCACACTGGCCTTGGAGCAGCGGCCTTTTGAGTGTGCCGCGATGGTACCCAACCACCAGGTCTCGCAGTGCCGGCTTCCTGATGGCGTGGTAATGGAGGAGATTTGGCTGCCGCATCAGGAGGTGTTGCGTCAAGTGGTCGAGCGCCGCTCCGGATTGGGTTGGGACGAGGAACTAAGGCGCCAGGTATTCTCCGCGCCAACCTCAGATCAATACGCCCAAGGCGCTCGGGAGCTGCTAACGGCTTTAGGCTTGGCTACCGAACCCAACGAGATACTCATGGTGACCAAAAGTGCTTGGCACAAATGATGGGTGAGGTGTCGGCAGGCTTTCCCTTAACCTCGCCGGGTCTGAGCTAACGTTGTGGCTCGCAACCTTTTTTCATCCCAAAGTCCTCGCCAGCTCTGCTATCAACGAGATCTCGGACGGGGATGATGCCAGCCCCTTTTTGCCTATCGAGTCACGCGCGCTACGGACAAATGCACCGCTCGTATTCTTGTCGTTGAGTTGTCTGTATATCTCATCAAACCAGGGGAGTTTTTTGTGTTCTTCAACGATTATCCTGAGGGTCTCCTGATGAGGCACCCATAGATCCTCCATCTTTACATTACGGGGCAACTTGCATTCAGAGGTGCTGGGGATAATAGCAGCACATTCAAACGGCCTTTCAAAGAGCGTAAGCCTGCACCCCGTTGGCGTTAAATCGGTACATGATGTGTCGTCGCAGAAAAGTGACACGCTATCGGTGTCCTCACCACGATGCATCACCATAAAAATAGGCGCTACCTTGGAATTAAAAGCCCCTATAAGCCCCAGGGAGACAAGGGCTTTTCCCTGATCAAGGAACTCAGAGGCAGTTTTGTATGAGAACCCGCCAAACGGGGCAAAGTCGGCAGGACTATAACGTCCAGGGGATTGCTTGCAACAACGGCCGGCGCATTGTAGGCAGAGTATTGTATTCTCAACACGCTTCGACTGCTCGTTGTCGATACAACCGGTCATCATCTTCCTGTGCTTTCACTTTGGCCATATTCGATGATACGGGAGACAGCTTGGCTTTGGCTGCAAGGCCCGCCGCTGCAATCATGCGACAGGTACCCCGAGCAAAAAACACCATTCAATATAGTATAGGTTTGATTCTCCAACTCATCAAGCCAGTGCATTTTACTAGAAAAATCCCTGAAAAACCCACTAAAAATCCCCACTACTCAATAATTAGGTATCCCTAATCAACTAAATCATCAGGCATTGAGTAGTCGCTCATCCTATTGGTTGATAGTCTTTTTCCCGGAGAGAAATGGGAGAACTTGATAACGGGAGGATGAACTTGCTTAACGTAGAGAATCAAGCACCGTCAAATCGTGCAGGAGCAGATTCAGGCACTCAACAAGACAGCTCCAACGAACAGCCTCTTGAGCCAACCTTGGATGAGGTCGGCTTTGCCGGTAACAGGCCCTGGCAAGCTGAGGAGAAAACCTTCGAGCAAAAAGTCGACCACAGCGTCCACCTCTTATTGGCCAACAACCTCAACCGGCCTGCCCTTTACCAGATTCTCAGACGGGCCAACGAGGCCACTTGGTCGCTCTTTGATTTAGAAGACGTCATAGCTTCCATGCCGGAGTTCGCAAACGCCACACAGCCGCCCTACTTCTTAATCGAATGGCTGGTTAACAGCGAGGCCTTGAGCTTCTATGAAGTCGATGAGGGCGGCAACATAATCACAGACGAGCAGCGCGTTGAGCTCACAGAAGACGAGGTCGACGACCTCATAGCCGACATCCTGGTCGAGATAACCGAGGTTGGGCGCGAGGTGCTCGCCGTCTTTAACACCAGCAACCGCCTCCTTGCACTCTTTGACCAGGTACCCGAGCGCCTGGACACCTACCGGGAGGTCCTGGAGTTCACCACCACCAAACGCAGCTACGCCGAGATCGACGACCTGCTGCACGGCCGCCCGGCCCTGATGATCGGTAGAAAACCTGACGAATCCCCCATGCTTCCCAGCGTTTATGTTGACAAGCTTGCCTCGGCAGGTGGACTCGTATATGACCAGGGATGGATTATCACCACCGAGGGAAAGGAGATGCTGGAGAAGATTAGTGAGGAGAAGGGATAGTTTTGCCTTACGTTGTGCAGACGTTCCAACAGGAGAACAGGTAATGAAGGAAGGAGTACGTATGAGTAAAGCAACACTGAGTCGCCGCACCTTTATCAAGTCTGCGGCAGTCGCCGGAGCTGCGCTGACTATGGGTTCAGCCCTCGCTGGCTGTCTCGAACAGGGAGGTGAGGTAACCACAAGTCCTGGCGCAAGCGGCGGACGCTCCATGTACACGTCTATCTGCCATGGTTGCATCCAGGCCTGTCCTTGCAAGGTCTATGTGGAGAATGGCGTTGTCGTCAAGATCGAGGGCCACCCCGACACCCCAACATCGCAGGGCTCGCTCTGCCTTAAGGGCCTCAACCAGATCCACACCTGCTACAGCCCACGCAGGGTGCTTTATCCAATCAAGCGCACCAGCGAGCGCGGTGCGGCCAACGCTGCCTGGGAGCGCGTCTCCTGGGACGAGGCCGTAGAGCTGGCTGCCAGCAAAATCGCCGAGACCATCGAGCAATACGGCACCTATGCGTTCTTTGCCTCCGTGGGCGGCGGCGGCTCCTACAGCTTCATGAACGCTATGGCTATCCCTCAGGCCTTTGGCTCGCCCACCGTATTCGAGCCGGGCTGCGCACAGTGCTATCTGCCGCGCATCACCGAGGCCGCCTATATGTATGGCGGTGCCGACCAGTCCATCGCCGACTGTGCCGTGCTTGAGCCATTCAAGGGCCTGGCCCCGCTTGAGGAGGCCAAGGGTGTGACGCAGGACACCAAGGTACTCGTGCTTTGGGCAGCTCAGCCCTCTGTATCCCAAACGGCCCAGTCTGGTCGCGGTATGGCAGAGCTCAGGGCCCGCGGCTGCAAGACCATCGTCGTGGACCCCAACTTCTCACCTGATGCCGTCAAGGCCACCATCCACCTGCCCGTGCGTCCGGGCTCCGATGCCGCGCTTATCCTTGCCTGGTATCGCATTATCCTGGACGAGAAGCTCTATGACGCGGAGTTTACCAAGTATTGGACCAACATCCCCTTCCTGATCAATCCCAACACCCAGCTGCCGTGGTTGGCAACCGAGGCCATCGACGGGTACACGCCTCCGGCGGAGATGCCGGCCGACACTCCGGTCTATGTATGTGTAGACGAGAATACCGGTCAAATCGCTGCGCTGCCCTTTGGCGACCCGGCGGAGGTCTCAAAGACCGTCAACCCGCAGGTTCTGGCTACTGCTGATGTCAAAGGCGTATCCTCCAAGAGTGCCGGCCAGGTCTATCGTGACGAGGCCGAGCCCTGGACGCTTGCCAAGGCTGCAGAGTTCTGCTGGGTGCCAGAAGACCGCATCCGCGCTGCTATCGATCTGTACGCCAACGCCGAGGTAGCCGGTATCGCCAACGGCGTCGCCTCTGATATGGAAGAAACCGCCTCGCAGGTGCCTGATGGCCTGATGGGCCTGGACATGATCATGGGCTATGTTAACAAACCGGGTGCCACCCTTACCCAAAACGGTCCCCTTCCTCCCGATGGCGAGGCCCCGCGCCCCACCATGTTCTGGAACGGCTTTGGCGGTATGTTTGGCTCGATGTACGGCATTGGCTACCAGATTGGCGCAACCGAGGAGGCCAATAAGGCCCGCGTCTCGGCTATCATCAATGGTGATATCCCTGATGCGCCGCCCTTTATGAACGCGGGCACCTTGTGGGCCATGAACCAGATCCTGATTGACCGGTTGGGCATGAAGAACCACCGTGGCCTGTACAACTGGTGCCACAGCCACATCCCGAGCGTGCGCGAGGCCATTGAGACCGGCGAGCCCTTTAAGCCGCGCGTCTGGTTTGACATGAGCGGCAACAAGTTCGCCGTCCTGGGCTCTGCCGGTGCCTGGTACAACGCCATCATGAACGACGGTGTTGACTTTATCATCTGCCAGTACCCGATGATCACCTCCTTCCAAGTCGAGGTCGCCGACCTTATCTTCCCGTTGGAGGAGTGGCTTGAGGCCACCAATGCCTCGATGTTTGGACAGCTCAACTACAACTTCCCCAGCCCCGGCATCATCCACCTGGGCGAGACCGTGCCCAACACCGTGCCGCCCAGGCTTGTGACTGATGCAGCAGCAGCCAAGCTCAACACGAAGCTGGACAGCATCAAGTTTGGCAACACCGGCAAGACCATGGCCGATAAGGGCATAGCCTTCCCGCTTGGCATTATAGACATGGTAGGCAATACCTCCGAGGACGCAGAGTGGGCAACCCAGATCGCTACGTACGGCGCAGCGGCTGGCGTGGATCCAGCAACCGCTACTAAAGAGGATTTTTTGGCTGCCATGGACGGCAAGACCAAGGTCTACAATGTCACTCCGCCCGACCAGTATTGGACCTATGGCCAACACCTGGTCAAGGCTAACGACGGCCTGCCCGTGGGCTTTGCTACTGAGAGCCGTAAGTGCCAGGTCTACAACACCCTGCACATTCAACTTTCTGAGAGCGGCTGGCCCTATATCTACAAAGAGTCCCTCCAGGACCAGACCGATATTGGGCCCATTGACCCGCGTGTGAGCACCTGGGATAACAAGCACTACTCGCCCATCTGCAATGTGCCGCAACAAAAGGAAGCACCGGATGTTGCCAACGCAGGAAGCTTCACCACCCCCTACGATCCGGAGTTCCCGCTGGCCATGACCTCCGGCCGTGTCTATTACTTCCATCACGGCACCATGCGTCACTCCGCCTTTGCCCGTGAGCTGTATTGCGAGCCCTTTGTGCGCATCAATCCCAAGACAGCTGCCGAGTACGGCATTGAGCATGGCGACTGGGTAGAGATCTCCTCCCGCCGTACGCAGGGTACCGCTTACGATCACACGGTCATGACCGGTAACGAGATGTACAAGGAGCGCATCAAGGAGCAAAACACCAAGACGGCCGAGCCAATCCACGCCATTGCCTATGTGGCCGAGCTCGTGGCCCCCAACGTGCTTTGGATGGAGCGCTTCTGGAACCCGGAGTGCTTCGACTCCACGCAGGCCAAGAAGACTGGTGGTTGGCAGGAGTGCAACGTCAACGTTATCACCAACGCCGTCGACTGCAATATGAACGAGGTCTTTGGCTCTTACACCAACCGTGGCTTCCAGGTTAACATCAAGAAGTCCTCAAAACCGGCCAATGTCTGGACGCAGCCCAAGGAGTTTGAGCCCTTCATGCCGGGTACCAAGAACGAGTATCTGCCCGATGATATTGGCGTGTTGATCGACAATAAGGCCCTCAACACCCCAACTGTTGCCTTTGCTGCTCCAGGAGGTGGTAACTAATGGCTAAGAGGACTTTGATTATCGATCTGGACCGCTGTTCTGGTTGTCAGTCGTGCATCGTTGCCTGCAAGTTTGAGAACAATGTTGCCTTGGGCAACTATTGGTGCGACGTTGTCAACGTTGACCCGGTAGGCGCTCACCCAGACATTGAGATGTATTGGCTGCCTGTACAGTGCCAGCAGTGCGTCAACTCACCCTGTGTTACCGCTTGCCCAACGGGCGCCTCCTACCGCGATCAAGACAACAATGTCGTCTTGATCAACAAAGAGGAGTGCATTGGCTGCAAGACCTGCCTCGCTGCCTGTCCGTATTCTGACGACAGCGGCCTTGTCCGCCCCAGTGTGCGTTGGTTTAACGAGGCCGAGAACGTGGTTGAGAAATGCACCCTGTGCAACCACCTCACTGCTGCCTCCGACGGTGTAGAGAACACCGAGGACACCGTCGACCCGGAGCATGCCGTGCCGCCCTGCGTACACAACTGTGCGTGCAAGGCCCGCCACTACGGAGACTTGGACGACCCGGCCTCTGAGGCCAGCATAGTCCTGGCCCAGGCAGAGAAGGACGGCCGTGGAGTCTATGCCATCGATGCTGAGGGTGCCACCCCGGCAGCCCAGTACATCCTCTCGTCAGAGACCGCTGCGTGGCGCGGCTTGGGCGAGAAGGTCGTTACCCAGGCTAAAGACTAGGTTACAACACCAGTAAGATGGTGGAGGTAGTTTTGTAAACTCAGGGCGGAAATGTGGATACTTTCCGCCCTGAGGAACTACCGAAGCATCCCTTAAGGTATATTGAACTGCGCGTTTAACACAACGAAAGGATAGATATGAGCACATCTTCAAATCCTCTAGCCTCAGAAGACGAGCGCCAGGTTCTTGCCAGTGTATTGGCAGACCGTGTCTCTAGCTACCGGATGTTCTCACGTCTGTTCTTAAAGCCCCTTGCCGAAGAAGATATTCAGGCCCTTGTAGACATGGATTTGGTCGAGAGGGCCAAAGAACTGGAAGGCTCCGAGCTTTTAGCCGAGGGCTTCAATGACATGGGCAGGGGTCTGCGCCGCCGCCATACCGGTACCCGACAACAGTTGGGCACCGACTTCACCATGTGCTTTGATGGCGTTCAATCGGTAGAGGAAAAAGTGGCCGTGCCTTATGCCTCGGTATTCTTGAGCGAAAAGGCCCTGCTCAATCAGGAGCCCAGACTTGAGGTCTATATGACCTTTCAAGCCGAGCGCATCCACCTCAAGCAGGGCATCGACTTGCCGGAGGATCATCTGAGCTTTGAGTTGGAGTTTTTAGCGCTCCTGTCAAACAGCGCCCAGGCTGCGCTGGAGAAGGATAACCCGGCAGAAGCAGTGCGCAACCTCAAGGTATCCGCCGAGTTCATCCGTGTACACATCCTCAGCTGGTATGACCTGCTTACCGAGCGCGCCAACCAGATTATCAAGACCCGCTTTTACCGTGGTGTGCTCAAGGCAACCAAGGGGTACCTGGAGCTAGACCTGGAAACCATCAATGACCTGGTTGAGGCGCTGGAAGATGAACAGTCCCAGCAGTAGCGAAAACCCGCTGGAGCTGCCAGAAAGCGCCAACGAGGCGCTTGGCACAAGCGGTGTGATTTCCCGGCGCAGCCTTGTTGAGGGCGCTGCCGGTGCGGCCGTGGTCTTGGCCTTTGGCGGCACTGTTAAAGCCATTGGTGGCGCAGCTCCCGTACTCAGGCCGCCCGGTGCCATTGACGAGGCCCATTTTATCGGTACCTGCATCCGCTGCAACCGCTGCCGGGGCGCCTGTCCGCGCGATGCCATCGTCAACTGCGACTTTGAAGACGGCATTATCAACATCCGTACACCACGCCTGCATTTTCATACCAAGTCTTCCCGGGCGTATCGCAGGGCCGAAGGCATGAGCTTCGAGGACATCAAGGCAGATCCCTACCCTGGGCTATTGGCGGCAGGAGGCATAGGCTATTGCGACTTCTGCAACCTCTGTATAGAGAACTGTCCAACCGGCGCATTGCAGGCCTTTGACCCTACCGCTCGCTGGATAGGGGGGGCGGTTGTAGATCCAACCTACTGCATCGCCTTTGAGAAGATGGGCGGCTGCCGCAAATGCGCCGACTACTGCCCGTTTGACGCCATCAGTATCAACGACGACCGGCGTCCGGTAGTGGACCTTGCCAGGTGTAACGGCTGTGGGGTCTGCGAGAACATCTGCCCTTCGGCCTCGTACCGCAGCTTTAAGGGCAGCACCCGACGTGGCATCAATGTTGATCCAACTGAGCAGGAAAGACCGTTATGAAAATCAGTATCGTGCGCTGGGTAGTGCTGGCAGCTTGTTTTGTTGCTATATCCGTTGGCCTGATCATGAACACCAGCCTGGGCACCTTGTCTTCCTTTGGCTGGCAGGCCATCGCTACCATCTGCCCGCTGGGTGCCATCGAGAGCTTCTTGGCCGGCAAAGCGGTGTTTTTGCGGGCCCTGATAGTCCTGGCTGCGGCAGTGGTGCTGGTTATCGTCTTTGGCAAGGCTTTCTGTGCTTGGATTTGCCCAGTGGCACCGGTGCGCAGCCTGCTCACTATCATCAAGGCCAGGTTTGGCAAGGCTGGAAAAGCCGCTCGCTCCGCCTTGGCGGATAACCCCGAGGTATCCACGGGCGCTAGCAGCCAGATACAGGATGGTGAAGACACGGCGACAGATAAGCCTACTGGCACTATAGCCCAGCCTGCCTTATCCTGCTCAGGTAGTTGCAGCTCCTGTGCCAGCAAACGCGCCAAGCTGGACTCGCGGCACCTGGTGCTGGGCGGCTCACTGCTTTCTGCTGCCCTCTTTGGCTTTCCGGTTTTTTGCCTGGTTTGTCCCATTGGCCTGATTTTTGGCACCATCATCGTGGCCTGGCAATTCTTTGGTGCAGATGATATGAGCCTCTCGCTCCTAATCTATCCGGCCATTTTGATACTGGAGCTTCTGGTGCTGCGCAAATGGTGTGCCAAATTCTGCCCACTCGGGGCTATGATGTCACTGCTCAGTATTCCCAACAGGCTTTTTAAACCCAAGGTTGAAGGCTCAAAGTGCTTACGTGAGCAGGGCCGGGATTGCCACATTTGCAGCACTGTTTGTCCGGAAGGCTTGGATCCGCACTATAAAGACGGTATGCATGAGTGCAGTAAATGCGGGCTGTGCCGCGACAAATGCCCAGCTGGTGCGATTACGATCCCCCTGTTTGCCACAAAAAGCACACAAGACACTATTGATACAAAAACAAAGAAAACCTGTTAAACTATTGCTTTGCTCGAAGGGGACTTAGAAGTATAAGCAGGCAAAGTGATTAACAAACCAAAAACTTTCAGACTGGCCTTGTCTCAGGCGTGGCCGGGCTTGCGTTATCTGGCAATGGGAGCTTGGGCAGCATGGCTGTTCTTGATTTCCAGCGGTACTACTTGGATTTCGGATGTAGAAGTCAACGGCATGTATCCTGCCTATTTGATGTTTGTGCTCTCGATCACCAGTTCTGCTGTTTGCTTTGCAGCCACGCGGGCGCAGAGCTTCTTTGAATCCTTCCTAAACAACCGCACACAGCAACTGGCCGTGGCCCTGATAGCCGCTACCGGCGGCATTGGTATTGTTTTGGCGGGTCCCTATTACTTTAACGTGTCTTGGCCTTTTTGGGTTGGCACGGCGCTGGTAGGTGTGTATTCCGGAGTTTTTTCTATCAAATGCGGTCAAGTATTTGGGGCGCTCAGCCCTCGACGGGTTTTGGTTTATGCCCTGCTCAGCGAGCTGATTATGGTGGCACTGTCCTACGCGGTACTGGCAAATAGCATTTTTCACCCCATCAGCGGCGGGCCACCGTTGGCCGGCATCCTGGCTATTGCCTTTTTGCCGGTCATCTCAATGTATCTGGTCAGCTTGCCCAATGCTGATTCTGAAGAACCTGAGGAGAGTGGGCGATCAGGGGATGCCAGCGCAAGATTCTCCACAGCCAGCCCTACCTCAACGGTTGACACGGTGCCAGAATCCAAGCCCTCGATTGGCGATTTTCCCAAGATCTTATGGAAGTTCCTCCTGGTCATCTTTGTCTTTACGTTGGCATCAGAAACCGTGCGTTCCTATTTTCTTTTTAGTAGGCTGCCGGCCATAACCTATATAGACACTATCCTGGTATTGCTCTTGCGCTTGACCTTTGCAATCCTGTTCCTGATTTTTGCCCTGCGCGCCCGTGCCAAGTTGAACTTTAGCCGGATATACCTGCTGTCTTTGGTGGCGGTGGCGGTGATTATCGCCTTGCTGCCCCTCTTGCAAAATTATGGCACGCCCCTTGGCGCCCTGATTGGCTTTGTTGCTAATATCATGAACCTGCTCATATGGTGCTTGCTCGCCTTTGTGGTTTTTGAGAAGAAAGTGTCGCCGATTATAATTTTTGGCTATGGTCGCAGCGCGCTCTTGCTAGGCCAGGCAGTGGGTTGGATGCTGGGCATCTGGATGCTGCCGCTGCTTACCGGTACCGTTTGGGAGTTTGTCTGCTACCTTGGCCTGGCTTTTTGCCTGTTGGTGGTGGGGGTCCTCTTTTTTACTGAGAAGCAGTTTGACCAGCTTTTTGGCGAGCTCTTGACCAACCAGATATATCGTCGCGGCTTGTTTCAGAACAACCGGTCGACCAAGGCGCAACGCCCCTGGATCGCGGCCTGTGAGCGGGCCGGCTCACGTGTGGCGCTCTCTACACGTGAGCAGGAAGTGTTTGTGCTTTTGGCAAGTGGGCGCTCACCAGAATCCATAGCCAAAACCCTGGTGCTGTCGTTGAATACCGTACGCACGCATACCCGTAATATCTACACCAAGTTTGACGTACACAGCAAAACCGAGTTGGTGGGTTGTGTAGAGGCCATACTTGATGAGACAAAAGTGCCAGAAGGGTAACCAGGGACAGCCGTCCCCTCGGCATCCTCCCCTTTGTGCCTTGCAAACCTCACATTCGCGGCCGTCGTCTCCACGAGTGGCGTGTGGTGCGGTAGAATAGCAACCAATCATCATCAACGGGGTTATCCGCAACACGGGCAAAGGAGTTGGCGTAATGGCATTCTTTTATGATGAGGTGGCTCATACCTTTAATGAATACCTGCTGGTGCCGGGGTATTCGTCTTCGAACTGCGTGCCGGGGGCGGTCGACCTGCGTACGCCGCTGGTGCGGTTTGGCAAGGGGGAGGCACCGGCGGTCACTCTCAATATCCCTATGGTCTCGGCCATCATGCAGAGCGTGTCCAACGATGTGATGGCCATTGCGCTTGCCCGTGAAGGCGGGCTTTCGTTTATCTACAGCTCGCAGAAGGTCGCCGACCAGGCCCGTATGGTTGCGCGCGTGAAGGATTACAAGGCGGGGTTTGTGGAAAGCGACACCAACCTCGCGCCGCAGCAGACCCTGGCTGATGTGCTGGAGCTCAAGGAGAAGTCGGGGCATTCCACGATGCCGGTAACCCATGACGGCACGCCACATGGCAAGGTGCTGGGCATTGTGACGAGCCGCGACTACCGGCCCAGCCGCACGCCGCTGGATGCCAGGGTGACCGAGTTCATGACGCCGCGCGAGAAGCTCGTGGTCGCGCCGGTTGCCACCTCGCTCAAGGAGGCCAACGACATCATCTGGGACCACAAGCTCAATGCATTGCCGGTGGTTGACGACGGCGACCGGCTGCTCTACATGGTGTTTCGCAAGGACTACGAGTCGCACAAGGAGAACCCGCTGGAGAACCTCGACGCGCAGAAGCGCTACATGGTGGGCGCGGGCATCAACACGCATGACTACGCCGAGCGTGTGGGGCCGCTGCTTGAGGCCGGTGCCGACGTGCTGTGCATCGACTCCTCGGAGGGATTCAGCGAATGGCAGGGGCGCACGCTGGCCTATATCAAGAAGGAGTTCGGTCCCGAGGTGCGGGTGGGTGCCGGCAACGTGGTCGACCGCGAGGGCTTTCGCTACCTGGCCGAGGCCGGGGCAGACTTTATCAAGGTGGGCATTGGCGGCGGCTCCATCTGCATCACGCGTGAGCAAAAGGGCATCGGGCGTGGCCAGGCCACAAGCGTCATCGAGGTGGCGGCCGAGCGCAACCGCTACTTTGAGGAGACGGGCATCTACATCCCCATCTGCAGCGATGGCGGCATCGTCTATGACCATCACATGACCCTCGCGCTGGCCATGGGTGCCGACTTTCTCATGTTGGGCCGCTACTTTGCGCGCTTTGACGAGAGCCCCACGCTGCGCGTCAACATCAATGGCAACTACCTCAAGGAATACTGGGGCGAAGGCAGCGCCCGTGCGCGTAACTGGCAGCGTTACGACATGGGAGGCGCGTCCAAACTCAGCTTCGAGGAGGGCGTTGACTCGTATGTGCCCTACGCCGGCCCGCTCAAGGACAACGTGGGCCTCACGCTGTCAAAGATACGCTCGACCATGTGCAACTGCGGCGCGCTCGACATTGCTGAGTTCCAGCACAAGGCCAAGATAACGCTCATCTCATCAACGTCCATCGTCGAAGGCGGTGCCCACGACGTGATGCTCAAAGACCAGGTAAGCGTCACGCAGACGAACTTTAGGTAGGGGAGACACGATGTACCAATACAACCCGCACACCATCGAGCCCAAATGGCAGGCCGTATGGGATGCCACCGGTGCCAACAAAGTGAGCGAAGCTGCGGATAAGCCCGTGTACTACGCACTCGAGATGTTCCCGTACCCCTCGGGAGACGTACACATGGGCCATGTGCGCAACTACTCCATCGGCGACGTGGTGAGCCGCTATAAGCGCATGCAGGGCTTTAACGTGTTGCACCCCATAGGCTGGGACTCCTTTGGCCTCCCGGCCGAGAATGCCGCCATCAAGCAGAACTCGTCGCCTGCTGCTTGGACCTACGCCAACATCGAGCGGCAGCGAGCCTCGCTCAAGCGCCTGGGCTTCTCGTATGACTGGGACCGTGCGGTCATCACCAGCGACGTGGACTACTATGGCTGGGGCCAGTGGATATTTCTCAAGCTGTGGGAGCAGGGGCTTGTCGAGCGCCGCTCGTCGCCGGTCAACTGGTGTCCCAGCTGTACAACCGTGCTTGCCAACGAGCAGGTGGTAGGCGAGGGCGTGTGCTGGCGCTGCAAGAGCGTCGTCGAGCGCAAGGAGCTTGAGCAATGGTTCTTCAAGATCACCACCTATGCGCAAGAACTGCTTGATGATTTAGCACAATTGGACGGCTGGCCTGAGCGCGTCAAGCAGATGCAGGCCAACTGGATTGGCCGTAGCGTTGGCGGGGAGGTGGACTTCACGCTCTGCGACGTTGCCGGCGAGCCCACCAGCGAGCGCCTTACCGTGTTCACCACCCGGCCCGACACCCTCTTTGGCTGCTCGTTCTTCCTGCTCGCCCCCGAGCACCCGCTGGTTGCGCCGTTTGTCGCCGGCACCCCCTATGAGGCAGCCGTGAACGCGGTGGTGGCAACCGCCGCCGCCGCAACCGCCGTCGAGCGCTCCAAGGGTGAGCGCAAGAAGACCGGTGCCTTCACGGGCCGCTACGTGGTCAACCCCGTAAACGGGAGCAAGGTACCCGTGTGGATAAGCGACTACGTGATGATGGACTACGGCACGGGCGCTGTTATGGCCGTTCCCAGCGGCGACCAGCGCGACTTCGAGTTTGCGCGCACCTACGGCCTTGCCATCCCGCCGGTGGTCGTGGCCGCAGACGACCCCGTCTTTGGTGCGCTCAAAGGCCAGACGGCGCGTACCACCAACGATGTGCCGTGGAAACAGGCCTACGCCGGCCCCGGCATCATGGTGCAGAGCGGCGACTTTACCGGCATGCCCGGCGGTAAGGGTTCCTTGGGCGCTCATGCCGTCATCGACCACCTCGAGCAGCGGGGCGTGGGCAGGCCCGCCG
>JAITNB010000102.1 GCA_031290695.1 Coriobacteriales bacterium
TCGCATGGTCGGTGTCATTGGCAACGCGTCAATCCGCTTTGCAATGCTCATGGGTGCTCCCTTTTTGCAAATCGTATACCGGCAAAAAAGCTATACTAAACCATTGTCGCTGCTGCACACCCCCAAAATCCGCGAAAACTATAGTATGTACATCTGGCAGGTATACGCACGGGACCCCGCACACGGCGCACGTGGCTTTCCTGAGCACAAAAATAACCCCTATCACAAAGGGTTGCGTTGAGGTATCATTACAAGGTTATGTCTATTGCCCTTTGCTTGGTACGATGTTTCCACCAACGCGTTACTCAGCATATGGCACACACGAAGGAAAGGTGGAACCATGCCTCTCACCAGGGAGAAGAAGGCAGAGATAATCGCGGAATACGGCGAGAACGCCCAGGATTCCGGCTCTGCACAGGTACAGGTCGCATTGCTCACACAGCGCATCAGGGACCTTACCGAGCACCTCAAGATACACAAGAAAGACCACCACACCCGCCGCGGGCTGCTCATGCTCGTTGGCCAACGCCGTCGTCTGCTCACGTACATCAAGCGCAACGACATCGCCCACTACCGTGAGCTGATAGCCCGTCTCGGTATTCGAGACAACGTCTAAAGTGACAAACAAGGCAGAAGCAGCACAGGGAGTGGGGCAGGGGGAGGGTGTGTCTGCTCAAACAGTCCTCGCTTCGCTGCGGAACTCGCATCCAACCCTCCCCCTGCCCCACTCCCTGTGCTGCTTCTGCCTTGCGTAAACGGTCGGGGTGTCTGGGAGATGCCCTGCTCGTAGCTGTACCTAATGCCCTTGGCGGGAAAGTCCCGTAAGGCTTGTACGGCTAAAGAAGTCCCGTTGCAATGCGGCAACAGGAAAAAAAGGAAAGAGCATACCATGCCAAAGATTACCGAAACATTCGAACTGTACGGGAAGGAATACACCCTCACCACCGGAGAGATCGCCAAGCAGGCGACCGGCTCGGTTGTGGTGACCCAGGGCGAGACCATCGTCCTCGTGACCGCCGTCGTGTCAAAGGAGCGCAAGGATTACGACTTCTTCCCGCTCACCGTCGACATCGTCGAGCGTATGTATGCCGTGGGGCGTATCCCCGGCGGCTACATCAAGCGCGAGACGCGTCCCTCCGACAAGGCAACCCTCACCGCCCGTATGGTCGACCGCCCCATACGCCCCGGCTTTCCCGACGGGTTTCGCAACGAGGTGCAGATCGTCCTCACAGTCCTGAGCGCCGACCAGACAAACCCGCCCGACATCATCTCGATACTGGGCGCCTCGACAGCGCTTCTCGTGGGCGGCGTGCCTTTTGACGGCCCTGCGGCCGGCGTACGCATCGGCCGTGACCGTACAACCGGCGAGTTCATCGTCAACCCCACCTTCCAGGAGCAGGAGGAATCCGACCTCGAGCTTACGCTCGCCGGCACGGCTAGCTACCTCTCAATGGTCGAGGCCGGCGCCGAGGAGATCTCCGAGGAGGACATGCTCGCCGCGATGGCGTTTGGCCAGAAGGCGATAGGGGAGTTCTGCGCCGCGCAGCAACGCCTCATCGACGCCGTCAACCCCGAGCCCAAGGTGTACCCCCTCGACGAGCCCACCCCCGAGGTCGCCGAGCGCATCGCCCCGTATTACGGCCAGATGAGCGCCGCCCTCAAAGATGCCGATAAGCAGTCACGCATCGAGAAGGTGGAGGAGCTTAAGGCGCAGATAAAGGCGGGCTTCTCCGCAGACGAGCTGGCGACTTGGGGCAAAGAGGTCTCGGCACAGCTCAAGGCGCTCGAGAAGAAGGCGATGCGCGAGATGGTGTTGAGCACCGGCGAGCGTGTTGACGGTCGCAGCGCCACCGAGATACGTCCCATCACCGCGACGGCTGGCTATCTGCCACGCGCCCACGGGTCGGGCCTGTTCACGCGCGGGCAGACGCAGGTCTTAAGCGTGCTCACGCTGGGTATGCTCAACGAGTGGCAGCGGCTCGACACCATTGACCCCACACCGGGCAAGCGCTATTTTCATCAATACAACTTCCCGCCGTACTGCACGGGCGAGACCGGCCGCATGATCGCCCCCAAACGCCGCGAGATCGGCCACGGGGCGCTCGCCGAGCGTGCGTTGGTGCCAGTACTGCCACAGGAGAGTGAGTTCCCTTACGCCATACGTATCGTGAGCGAGGTCCTGGAGTCAAACGGCTCGTCCTCGATGGCCTCATGCTGCGGCTCGACGCTGAGCCTCATGGATGCCGGCGTGCCTATCAAGCGTCCCGTCTCGGGTATCGCGATGGGCCTCATCAAGGAAGACGACCGCGTGGCCATCCTGAGCGACATCCAGGGCCTTGAAGACTTTTTGGGCGACATGGACTTCAAGGTCTGTGGGACCGAGAAGGGCATCACCGCCCTGCAGATGGACAACAAGGCCAAGGGGTTGAGCGTCGACATCCTCGCCGCCGCGCTTGCACAGGCGAAGGAGGGACGTGAGTTCATCCTGGGCAAGATGTTCGAGGCCATCGAGGTGCCGCGCGAGGAGATGAGCGAGTTCGCGCCGCGCATCATCACCATCAAGATACCCGTCGACAAGATACGTGACGTCATCGGCTCCGGCGGCAAGGTCATACGCGGCCTGCAAGAGGAGACTGGCTCTACCATCGAGATACAGGAGGACGGCACCGTCTATATCGCGTCAAGGGACACCGGTGGCGAGGAGGCGCGCAAGCGCATCGAGAACATCGTCAAAGTGCCAGAGATCGGCGAGGAGTATTACGGCACGGTTGTCTCCATACAGTCCTTTGGGGCCTTTGTCGAGCTGCTTCCGGGCAAGGACGGCCTGCTGCACATCAGCCGCGTGGCCAACGGGCGCGTAGGCAAAGTCGAGGACGTGTTGAGCGTGGGGGACCAAGTCCATGTGAAGATCATCGACATCGACGAGAAAGACAAGGTATCGCTTGACCGCCTGGAGAAGCCCGATGCCCCCAAGGGAAGCTATACCCCCGGCCCGCGCGACAGTGACCGCCCGCAAGCCAACAGGACCAACGACCGCGAGAACCGCACACCGCGCCGCCGTCATTAGCAGGACAAAGTACGGTAACGGTGGCGTAAACCATCGTTACCTGTTCTTAACGCAACAGCGTAAACTGACTGTTACAATAGGCACCATCAAGTGGTCAGCTATACGAGTAAGGAGCAACCATGAGCGACCCGACCGAGCCACAGGCCCCGCAACCTGCCGCACCAGGAGAACCAGCCCAGCCAGCGTCTGAGTACGCGACCCCACCGGTACCTGAGTACGCCCCGCAGGTGCCACCGGAGGCCTATGCCCCACAAGGCGACCAGGTATATGGCTACCAGCAACCGCCCCAGCAGCCCTACCAGTCCCAATACCCGCCCCAACAGCAATACCAGCAGTCCTCACAACAGGCGTATCAACAGCCTTACCAACAGCAGCCCTACCAGCAGGGCCCCGGTGATGTGAAGACATCCGACAAGGACCGCGTTGTTGCCGGCATCCTCGGAATCCTGCTCGGGTCGCTGGGCATCCACAAGTTCTATCTGGGGTATCGCAACGAGGGCCTCATCATGATCCTTGTCACCATCATCGGGGGCTGTATCACCCTTGGTATCGCGGCGGCGGTCATGGGGGTCATCGGCCTCATCGAGGGCATCATGTACCTCACCAAGTCACAGCAAGAGTTCGAGCAGACTTATGTCTACAATAGAAAGCCCTGGTTCTGATCGTGTTCTACAACAAGACCGTCCTGGGCAACGGGATAACTGTCATAAGCGAGCGCATGGAGGCCGTGCGTTCGGTCACGCTCGGTATCTGGTTTCGTGTAGGGTCGCGTGACGAGACACCCGCGCAGCTGGGCATCTCGCATTTTATGGAGCATATGATGTTCAAAGGCACGCCCACGCGCAACGCCCTTGACATCTCGATGGCCTTTGACGCTATGGGCGCAGAGCTCAACGCCTTCACGTCAAAGGAGTATACATGCTATCATGCTCGTGTTATCGACGAACATGCGGGCAACGCCCTTGAGATCCTCGGCGATATGGTTGCCCATACCTCCTGCGCCCAGGATGACATCGACTCCGAGCGCGAGGTTGTCATCGAGGAGATCGCCCGCTCCGAGGACACCCCCGACGACCACATCTTCGACGTCTTCACCGAGGCGGTGTTTCCCACCCATCAGCTGGGCCGTCCCATACTCGGCACCCGCGCAATCGTCGGCGCCTTTGACCACGCCGATTGCGCCTCCTACCACGGCACCCATTATCATGCGGATAACTGCGTGGTCGTCGCGAGCGGCAATATCGCCCACGACGAGCTCGTCAGGCTCAGCGAGCAGCACCTGGCCAGCCTCGCACACGGCACACGCAACGCGCGCCCCGAGGTCATCGAGCCTGCGCGCCTGAGCTTCTCCTTTCTCAAGAAGGATACGGAGCAGGCGCACGTTATCTATGGCATGCCCGGTATTCCGCTGGGTGATGACGACCGTTTTGCCGGCGCCCTGCTCGATACCGCCCTTGGCGGCGGCATGTCGTCACGGCTCTTCCAAGAGGTACGGGAGAAGCGCGGGCTTGCCTATGCCGTGTTTGCCAATACGACGCCATTTTTGGGCGCGGCCGAGTTTGGGGTCTACGCAGGGACCCGCCCCTCGAACCTTGAGGAGGTCGTCTCGATCATCAACCGCGAGCTCAAGCAGGTGGCTGAGAAGGGCCTGGCCGCCGATGAGCTTGAGCGTGTGCGGGAGTATGTGCTCGGCCATATTGTCCTGAGCATGGAGAGCACCCGCTCACGCATGACGCGCCTGGGAAAGAGCGCCGTGAGCGACCTTGAGCTCCTCTCGCTTGAGGAGCTCATCAACCGCTACCGGGCTGTCACCCTCGCCGATGTCAAGCGGGTTGCAGGGCGCGTGCTCACCCAAACACCCACCCTTGCTGTTATAAGCCCCCTTGAGGATACACAGCTTGAGGATACGTTTGGGTACTTGCTCTAGCTAGAGGTAAGGAAGGCGCATCATGATCCGTGTTCTGGTAAACGGGTTCAGGGGCCGCATGGGCACGCAAGTCGTGCAGGCGGTTGTGGGAGCCGATGACATGGAGGTTGTGGGCGGTGTCGAGCACACCCTCGACAAGGCCCGTCCCACCGTCACTCTTGACGGCACCAGCCTGGCCCCTGCTTTCGACTGCCTCGCGCGGGCCATCGACGAGGCCGCCCCCGATGTCATCGTCGACTTCACGCTCCCCACTGTTGTCGAGGGAAACCTCCGTGTTGCGCTCGCCCGTGGCATCGACTGCGTGGTAGGCACCACCGGGCTCTCGCCACAGAAGCTCGACGAGCTTATCGCTCTCGCACCTGCCAGCACAACGCTCTTTGTCGCGCCCAACTTCACTACTGGCGCAGTGCTCATGACGGCGTTCGCAAAACTGGCGGCGCGCTACTTTCCCGACGCAGAGGTCATCGAGTTCCACCATAACGGCAAGGCCGACGCCCCCAGCGGCACGGCGGCTAATACCGCCCGCGCCATCGCACAGGCCCAGCGTGACGCAGGGATCGTGCGCAGCTCGCCGGGCAGGGAGACTGAGCTTGCAGGATTCGAGGGCGCACGCGGCGCGGCGGTGGACGGCGTGCCGGTACACGCAGTGCGCTCAAACGGCTTCGTCGCCCATCAGGAGGTTATCTTTGGCTCGCCTGGCCAGACGCTCACGATCCGCCACGACTCCATCGACCGCGCTTCCTATATGCCCGGGGTGCTCCTCGCCATCCGCAGCGTGAAGGAGCGTTCGGGGCTTATCGTTGGGCTTGATAAACTCATGGGCCTGTAAATATGCCGATCATAGTCATGAAGTTTGGCGGGACCTCGGTCGCTTCTCTGGAGGGGCGCGACCATATAGCCTCGCAGGTACGCTCAGAGCTCGAGGCCGGCCTCGAGCCGGTGGTGGTGGTCTCTGCCATGGGCCGTGCGGGGGCCCCTTATGCCACCGACACGCTGCTCTCCCTCGTCGACCAGGCCCACTGCGGCACACACGACCGGGACCTGCTCATGAGCGTGGGGGAGCTTATATCCTCGGTTGTGGTCGCCGCCCACCTCAACGCCCAGGGTATCAAGGCCTGTGCCCTCAGCGGTGCAGAGGCCGGCATCGGCACCAACGACGTCGACGGTGATGCTTCAATTATGTGTGTCGACACCGCCGGTATACGGGACTGCGTTGGCACAGGGGCCGTGCCCGTTGTGGCAGGCTTCCAAGGCATCGACGGCAACGGGCTTATCCACACGCTCGGCAGGGGAGGGTCGGATACCACAGCCTGTGCGCTGGGGGTTGCCCTCGACGCAGTCGCCATCGACATCTATACCGACGTTGACGGCGTGTTCACCGCAGACCCACGGGCCATCGACGAGGCGCACGTCATCGAGCGCATAACCGCCGACGAGTTGTTTCAGATGGCGCGGCATGGCTCCAAGGTCGTACACGCGCCGGCGGCCGAGCTCGCGCTGCAAAGCGGGGTGAACATGCGGGTGCGCAACACCTTTGGCAACACCACAGGCACGCAGGTGGTGAGCATCCAATCGTTCAAGCCCAGTGCCGTCGCAACCGCAGTGAGTACGGCCGGCGACATCACGCGTATACGGGTGCGTCTGCCCTACGCCAAGGACGACCAGAACGCGCACATGCGGCTCCAGACGGCCGTGTACCGTGCCCTCGCGGATGCCGGCATCTCCATCGATATGTTCACGCCTATGAACGACCGGCTGGTGTTCAGCGTACAAAACGACAAGGCGGCCATTGCCGTTGAGCTGCTTGCGTCCTCTGGGTATGATGTCGCAACCCGCGTGGGGCTTGCCAAGGTGACACTCGTGGGGTCGGGGATGCATGGGGTGCCGGGCGTCATGGCGCAGGTCGCCGGCTGCCTGGCCGCCCACAACATCGACATACTGCAGGTCGCCGACTCACATGCTACCATCTCGCTTCTGGTAGATGGTGACGACGCAGTTCCCGCCGCCCGTGCGCTGCATAGCGCATTTGGGCTATAATCGGTGGCGTTTGGCGATAAACCCTGCTACATTGTTCTTAAGATGTCTGGCGGGAAAGGAACTCTGATGACACAACCGCGCTTTGGCCGCTTTATCCCCGCAATGATAACTCCTTTTGACGCGAGCCTCGACCTCGACCTTGCCCGCGCACAAGAACTTGCGGTACACCTTATGGAGAAGGGCGCCGACGCCCTTATCATCAACGGCACGACCGGTGAGTCTCCCACGGTGTTCTACCCGCAGAAGATGGAGTTGTTTAAAGCGGTGCTCTCTGCGATTGACGGCAGGATACCGGTTCTCGCGAATGTTGGCGACAACTGCACGGCCGACTCTGCGGAGTTCGCACAGGATGTTGTTGCCTTGGGTGTAGACGGCATCATGTGCGTGGTACCGTATTACAACAAGCCGCCCCAAGAGGGCCTTTACCGGCATTTCAAGACCATCGCCGCGTGCGCCGAGGTCCCGATGATCCTTTACAATATCCCCGGCCGTTGTGTCATCAATATGGAGGCTGCCACGACCCTGCGCCTTGCGCATGATGTCGAGAACATCATCGCCATCAAGGAGGCGAGCGGGAACCTGGACCAGATCAAGCAGATCATCGACGAGGCCCCGGAGGGCTTTGCCGTGTATTCCGGTGACGACGAGGCGACAGTGCCCATCATGGAACTGGGGGGGCATGGCGTCATATCGACCATTGGCAATGTGGCACCGGAGCGCATGAACGAGATTGTAACCGCGATGGCAGCGGGGGACCACACCAGGGCTTTGAGCGCACATCTCAAGCTCCAGCCTCTGATGAAGGAGCTCTTTGTGACCGCAAACCCCATCATGGTCAAGGAGGCCATGAAGCTTATCGGCTTTGACTGCGGCGGCGTGCGCTTGCCACTTATCGACGCGACCCGGGAGCAGAGCGAAAAACTTGCCACTGTAATGCAAATGGTTGGTGTGCTATAATTTGCTAGACTTGTTAGCATAAGTTTGTGTTTCCCTCATCTCACAGTTATCAACTGCATATCTTGAGGGATTGATGTCTCAAGGCATCGTATAAAGAAGCGCGCAAATGCGCGTTAAGGATACTGCTCATTGCTCTACTACAGCACTGTCACCGTTTGATGAACAGCGGCTGCTCAAGAAGATGGGCAAGAAAAGGAACGGAGGTGCTCTTTGGAGACAAAGACATCAGATAAGCGCGCGAACAGGAATGGACGGCCGTATCGGCGTAACAACACGTCAGCTACGAAGGAACAGGCGAGGAAGCAACCAGCCCCCTCTAAGAATACCAATAAGAAACTCAAGATCATACCCTTGGGGGGCCTCGACGGCATTGGCAAGAACATGACCGTGTTCGAGTACGACGAGGATATGATCGTGGTTGACGCGGGGCTGATGTTTCCCGATGATGACCATCCCGGCGTCGACCTCATACTGCCCGACTATACCTATGTGCTTGAGAACATGCACCGGCTTCGCGCCATCATCATCACACACGGCCACGAGGACCACACCGGGGCCTTGCCCTATCTCCTCAAGGATCTGGGCACCAGTGTCCCCATCTACAGCTCAAAGCTCACACTGGGCTTCATCGAGGGCAAGCTCGCTGAGCAGAACATCAAGAACGCACGCTTTCGCGAGGTGAAGGCGGGCGAGCATGTGGCGCTGGGGCTCTTTGGCTGTGACTTCTTTAGCGTCAACCATTCCATACCTGCCGCCATGGGCGTGTTTATCCGCACCCCGGCAGGCAATGTCCTCCATACCGGTGACTTCAAGCTCGACCAGACACCCATCGATGGCGTTAACACCGACTTTGCGGCAGTCTCACGGTTTGCCAAGGCGGGCGTTGACCTCATGCTCTCCGACTCGACCAATGCCGCCAACCCCAACTTCACGAAGTCGGAGGCCGAGGTTGGCAAGGTGCTCAACCAGATTATCAGCGGTGCCACAAAGCGGGTCATCGTCGCCTCGTTCTCAAGCCATATACACCGCATACAGCAGGTCTGTGATGCCGCCGTCGCCGCGAAGCGAAAGGTCGCCGTCACTGGTCGCTCCATGCTCACCAACACGAAGATCGCCCGTGAGCTTGGGTACCTGCGCATCGATGAGAGCAATATCATCGATGCCTACGCCGCAAAGGACATCCCGCCCAGCAAAGTCGTCATCCTCTGTACCGGCAGCCAAGGCGAGCCGTTGAGCGCGCTTGCCCGTATGTCCAATGGCGAGCACCGTACCGTGGGCATTGAGGAGGGTGATGCCGTTATCATCTCGGCCACCCCGGTCCCCGGTAACGAGAAGGCAGTCACACGCGTGGTCAACGCGCTCTCTAAGATAGGCGCGGTAATCTATGACAAGCAGACCGCTCTGGTCCACGTCTCGGGCCATGCTGGTGCCGAGGAGCTCAAGCTCATGCTTACCATCGCACAGCCCAAGAACTTCATGCCGGTCCATGGCGAGGCGATGCACCTGCGTGCCCACTCCAAGCTCGCGCAGGATGTGGGCATCCCCAAGAAGAACATCTTCATCCTCGAGACCGGTGACACGCTGTTGCTCGACCAGAGCGGCATCACCAAGGGGACGCCGGTCGAGAGCGGTGTAGTCTATGTTGACGGCCTGAGCGTAGGCGATGTCTCAGCCGTCGTGCTCAAAGACCGCCAAACACTTGCAAACGACGGCATCGTAACGGTTGTCTGCATGATAAAGCGCCGTGAGAGCTCTGCGGTTGGCACCCCCGAGATCATCATGCGTGGCGTGAGCGGGGGCGACGACCCTGAGCTCACCAAAGACGCCGTCGCTGTTGCAGCAAAGACCGTGGCGAACTTCGCCCACGAGCACCGCAACAACCCCAACCGCCTCCAACGCGCGCTCCGCGAGGCCCTCTCATCCTTTCTCTGGGAACGTTGCCGTCGAAGGCCTATGATCATCCCCATCATCATGGACGTCTAGCAGGGCATCAGTTTGTGCTAGACCTCGATGAGCGTGTACGACTTCTTGCCCAACCCGAGTTTCTCGGCGTAGTCTACCTGGGCTTTCCAGTTGGTGTTGGGAAAGAGCGCGTGAAAGTAATCCTGACCAAGACGGTCATGCGCGTGCTCTGATGCGAGCTTGTCAAGGCCTTCCTCGAGCTTACTGCCCGCGCTCACTGGTTGCGCGTTCACTGCGTTGGCACAGGCAACATCAAGTGCCACGGGGTCAAAGGAGGCAAACATGCCCACGTCGGCAACGATAGGGATGTCGTTTCCTTGCCAGCAGTCGCAGAACGGCGACACATCGATCACCATCGAGATATGAAAGCTCGGGCGGCCATGAAGGACTGCTTTTGTGTATTCGGCAATCTTTGCGTCCAACAGCTCGTTCTTCTCATCAAAGTCCGAGTAGATCGAGTCGGTAGGACAGGCACCGATGCAATGGCCGCAGCCCACGCACTTCTCCGCATATATCGACGCCTTCTTCTCTTTGAAGGAGATCGCGTCATTGGCACAGTAACGGGCGCATTTGCCGCACCCTATGCAGGTCTCCTGCCGCACCTTGGGTTCGCTCGCGGAGTGCATCTCCATCTTTCCAGCGCGCGAGCCGCATCCCATTCCTATGTTCTTCAATGCGCCGCCAAAACCGGTCTCGATATGCCCCTTAAAGTGATTGAGCGAGATGATAATGTCGGCATCCATGACCGCCTGTCCAATTTTCGCCTCCTTGATGTATGTGCCGCCCTCAACGGGCACCAGAACCTCATCGGTCCCCGCAAGCCCGTCGCCGATAATCACATGGCAACCGGTTGAGAAGGGCGAGAACCCGTGCTCATACGCCAAATCGAGATGTTCAAGCGCGTTCTTGCGCCGCCCTGGGTACAGGGTGTTGCAGTCGACGAGAAACGGTCTGCCCCCCAGTTCACGCACGAGGTCGACGATGACCTTCGCATAATTGGGACGCAGATAAGCAAGGTTGCCTTGTTCGCCAAAGTGCATTTTGATAGCCGTGTATTTGCGGTCGAAGTCGATGTCCTTGATACCGGCGGCCACCGCGAGGTCGCGCAACTTGGTAAGCAGGGTCTGCCCGGTTTTGAGCCCCAGAGTGGTAAAGTAAACCGATGAAGCGGCCGTGATGTCACTGGTCGTGCTGGAATTGGCTGTCATAGGATCACACCTTTCAATACGCACGAAACATAGATTTTACCTAGATAGTGTGTTTGCATACAAATCATCTCACAAAATCTGCTGCTTTTATACTGAGAAGTGTTAAAATCCACTCTAATAGGGGAGAGGCACCCTTGTGTGCCGAGGGAATCGCAGTATGGATGCGCGTAAGCCTCTCCACAGGAATAGGGCGATGGGCTAAGGAGGATGTATGGACGAGTTCTTCAAGTACACGCAGCGGGGTTCGTCATTGGGCACCGAGGTCATTGGCGGACTCACGACATTCCTTACCATGGCGTACATCATCGCGGTGAACCCAGGGATGCTGTCGGCCGCTGGCATCCCGTTTGCGGCAGCGCTCACGGCGACTTGCTTTGGCGCGGCGGTGACTACCGTCGCGATGGGGCTTATCGCGAACCGTCCTCTTGCACTCGCGTCAGGCATGGGCATCAATGCCGTGGTGGCTTTTACGTTGGTACTGGGCCTGGGGGTCGACTGGCAGGTGGCTATGTCGGTCATCTTCCTTGAGGGCATCCTCATCCTCATTCTGGTCCTCTGCGGGCTGCGGGAGGCCATCATGAGGGCTATCCCGGTAGCGCTACGACGCTCCATCGGCATCGGCATCGGCCTCTTCATTGCGCTTATCGGCCTTGAGGCTGCACAGCTTGTCGTCGATGATCCGACGACGTTGATTGCCTTGGGAGACTTCACCAGCCCTGCTGCGATTGTGGGGCTCCTCTCGGTTGTCATTGCGATCCTTCTCACGGCTATGCGGGTCAAGGGCGGCATCCTCTGGAGTATCGTCGCCGCGACGGTTATCGGCATACCGTTGGGCGTCACCCCTGTTCCAGCCGAGTGGAACTTCGGCCTTGACTTCTCGGCCTTTGGGGCGCCCTTTCAAGCGCTGCCCGACGGGACCCTCGCCGTCGTTCAAGTATTCCTCCAACCCGTCCTGCTCGTCTTTGTGTTCTCCATCATGATGAGCGACTTCTTTGACACGATGGGTACCGCCCTCGCCGTTGGGCAGAAGGGCAACTTCGTCGACAAGGACGGCAACGTCGAGAACATCAAGGAGATACTCGTTGTAGACTCGGCAAGCGCGGCCATGGGCGGTCTTATTGGAGCAAGTTCCATTACCACCTATGTCGAGTCGACCGCGGGTGTGGCAGAAGGTGCGCGCACCGGCCTGTCAAGCATCCTCGTGGGTATGCTCTTCTTTATCTTCGCGTTCATGTCGCCCGTCATCGGCATGGTGACCGAGACTGCCACCTGCGGTGCCCTTGTAGTCGTTGGCTACCTCATGATGAGCGAGATCGGCGAGATCGACTGGAAGGACATCACCGCGGCACTGCCGGCCTTCATAACGATCATCGGCATCCCGCTCACGTACTCGATCGCTAACGGCATCGGCCTCGGCTTTATCACCTACGTTATCGTCATGACCGCCACCGGCAAGATTACAAAGGTCCACTCCCTCATGTGGATAGCGGTAGCAGCCTTCCTCGTGATGTTCGTATTCACCTGATTAGTCGACCTCGGCAAAAGAGGGAAGCCCCCCGCACAGGTGGGGGTTTCCTGTTGGTAAGGAGCAAGAGTATGATTCTAAGCAGAGAACAGGCGTTCGATATTTTATGTGTCTACAACAAGGAGCCATTCCACCTCAAGCACGCTCAGACCGTCGAAGGCGTTATGCGCTCCTTCGCAGCGCAGTACGATGCGGACAAGGTCGAGTTCTGGGGCATTGTCGGCCTACTCCATGACATAGATTTCGAGCTGTATCCCGATGAGCATTGTGTGCGCGGCGAGCAACTCCTGCGTGAACATGACATCGACGAGTCCATCATCCACGCAACAATGAGCCACGGCTACGGGATTGCACAGACCACCCACAAGCCCCAACATATCATGGAAAAGATACTGTTCGCGACAGACGAGCTTACTGGGCTTATTGGGGCGGTAGCCATCATGCGCCCGTCCAAGAGCGTCCAGGATCTCGAGTTGAAGTCGGTCAAGAAGAAGTTCAAGACACCGGCATTCGCAGCAGGCTGTTCACGCGAGGTCATCCAAACCGGAGCCGACATGCTCGGCTGGACCCTCGACGACCTCATAAC
>JAITNB010000014.1 GCA_031290695.1 Coriobacteriales bacterium
CGTGACGGAGACGCTGCCATAGGTGAGCGGGTCGCCGTTGGCGTCTGTGCCGTCGACGACGGCGTTGTCCAAGGTGAAGCTGAACCCGTTTGTTGCGGCGGCATTCTCTGCTGCATCGATCTCAAAGGTCAAGGTACCGCCGTTGCCCGCTGGGCTCCACTGCGCATACAAGGTCAGGGCGTTCGTGAATTGCCACGGGGTGAACTCGTGGTTCTCCGGGTAGAAATCGCCACTGCCGTCTGGCTCCGTGTTCCACCCTTCGAAGGTGTAGCCTTGGAGCGTATAGTTATTGCCGTCCAGCATGAAATCCTCGCCATGGCGCACCGTATCGTCCGACATCTGTCCCTCGGCGTTGGCGCTGTTTGGGTCATAGACAACAGGGTAGGTATTGTCATAAATGAGCACTACCCACTGCTTCTCCGAGGTGAACGTCCCTGCTGCGGGAGCGCTGCCCGGATCAACCCCCGCGTAGTAATGCGCTGGTGGCGGGGTAATCGGCTGCGTGAGGTAAGGCTCTCCTATCTTCCCGATATACAGGACGTCTTCGTTGAGCGTCAGACCAGACAGATCATCCTGGTGCAATGCAATCACCGGCTGCGGTACGGGTGCCTCGTTCCAGCCGGGACCGTGGACGGACGTCTGTCCCGAGTAGCCGCCGTATTCTACTACGTAGTAGGAATAGCGCTGATGTTCAACACTGTTCCACTCATCACTGCCAAGGGAAAGGAAGGTTTGAGAGCCGAGGAAGGCGGGCCTGCCTCCAAACGTAGCTACGTCAGTATTGGGATGGCCAGAGGCCCAATGCGAGAAGACGCCGGAGACTTCCCCCGCACCTACATCATAAACCGAAGCCTTATCATAGAAGACCAACCCCGCCTCGGGGCCGCTCGCCCAATACCATTTATTGCCATACGTCAACTCCAGGTCAAAATCATTGATGTCCTCGCTAACCGAGGCTTCATCGAGAATCTTCGCCTTGTTGCTGCTGTGTACAGCACGCGTGCCACCCCACCAAGTGCGGAGCCGGAAAGACATCGTATTAAGGATGAAGTCCTGTTCCTCTTGGCTTGTAAGGGTAATCAGATAACCCTGCAAGCCATTATAGGTGTGCGCCTTGGCGGCGTTGTATGCCTCAAGCCAAGTAAGGCCGCTATAGTCGTCGACCTGCTCATAATAATGCTCGCGACCGTTGGTGGGGTCGGTCCAGCTTGGGAGTGGCTCCCTTGTACTCACTTCGACGGCGATTGTCTCCTCGTTGTCAGGGAAGTCGTAGGCCTCTACACCCGTTGCCGACGCTCTCGAAGTCAACCGTGCCGCGTAGGTGTTGGTTAGGAAGTCCTCGACGATGGCCTTGGTCCCGCTTGTCTCAGGATTCAAGATGGTCCAGATGGTGGTGCTGCCTCCTGACTGTATACATGTCCAGTCTGTGGGCAAGGAGAAGCTAGTGGCCATAGTAAGGTTGTTTGGCAAGGTGACCGAGACGCTTTCATAGACGAGCGGGTCGCCCTTGTCGTCCGTCCCTCCAACAACGACGTCTTCCAACGTGAACTTGACGCCGTTCGTGAAGCTGGCATCCTCTGTTGCATTGACCGTAAAAGTGATGCTTGCGGGCTCGTTTACGCCCAGGGGAGCAATGCTTCCCCGGCCCAGGCCCGCACCGTACGAGATGAGAGGGATCAATGCGGCAGCTGCAAAAAGCAGGAGCAGGAGCGGCCAAAAGAGCCTACGCCTCCGTTTTGTGTGATTGATTTTCCTCTGTTGATTGTTAGATACCAATTTCCCACCCTCCCCTTATATAGCTTTATACTCCTTTGGTAATTGTAACTAAATCACTGGCAATTATAGCGCAAGCTCTACAAAAAAAACAGAGAAGATGCTGGTAGTTTTAGCATTTTCATATTTACCCGCTTTATATTTATTTGTACGTTTACCTGCATGTTTACTTGTTCTTTTGTTGCATAGTTTGCCGAAAATGAGACTGTTGTCCTGTCCCACGCCCGCCATTCCAATATGCCAAAAGGAGTGTTTTGCTCGGCGTATGCCCTGCGTTGCCCTGATACGGCGGTAGTTTTTAGCAAGTCTTGCCCTCTCGCCTTGCCCGCAAGCCTTGCCCGCAAGCCTTGCCCGCAAGCCAGGCCGTTCTTGATGAACTGTGATAAGATGTGCTCGCAAATTATGTCAAACCAGCAAGCCCGCAAGCCCGTTACCAAGGCGTACATGAACCCTCCAAACAGGAAGCCCTTATGATCCTTCACCTCGACTTCTCAACCGGTGCCTCGGGCGACAAGCTGCTGGGCGCGCTGCTCGAGCTCTGCGAGGTGCACGGCACCGCAACTTTTGCCGACCTTGAGCGCGTTGGCAAAGCGCTTATCCCCCTTGTCACCATCACCCGCGAGCACGTGGTCAAGGGGGGCATCGCCGCCACCCACCTCATGGTCGAGGAGCCCAGCCCTCCGGTGCGCCACTGGCACGAGATCCGCACGCTCATCGAGCTAGCTGGCGATGGGGCTGCGGATAAGACCGGGCCCTCCCCCGCTGCCGCCGCCCCACCTGCCGTACCCTCCCCCGCTGCCGCCGCCCCACCTGCCCACCATCATAGCGCCGTCACCGCCACTCCACCTTGCCCCGTGCTCTCTCCCGCCGCCGCCGCCCTGGCCCTGCGCGCCTTTGAGGCCGTGGCCGTCGCCGAGGCGACCGTGCATGGCCGCCCCCTTGACCACGTGCATTTTCACGAGGTGGGCGGTGCCGACTCGATAATTGACATTGTAGGTAGCAGTTTTTTGCTCGACCGTCTACAGCCTACTGCCGTCTACGCCACACCGCTCGCATTGGGCAACGGCACCTTTGTGTGCGCCCACGGCGAGCTGCCGGTACCTGCCCCGGCCACCGCGCGCATCATCGAGGGGCTGCCCGTCTATGCAAGCAGCCACGAGGGGGAGCTTACCACCCCCACCGGCGCAGCGCTGGCAAAAGCCTTCGTGACCCACTGGGCACCGCTGCCGCCCCTGGCACCTACGGGGCTTGGCCACGGCGCTGGCAGCAGGGACCTCCCGGGTGCGCCCAACGTCGTGCGCGTCATCGCGGGCGAGCCCGTATCGTTGGCGGGGCTTGGGGATGCCCTCACCGTCGAGGGCTGCGTTCTTCTCCACACCAATATCGACCATCGCACGCCTGAGGAGCTCGCCTTTGCCTGTGAGGAGCTGCTTGCCGCCGGTGCCTTGGACGTGTGGCAGGAGCCCATTACGATGAAGAAGGGGCGCCTGGCCGTGAGGGTCAGTGTGCTGTGCCACGCCGCGCGCGCGCAGGAGCTTACCCAAAAAACCATAGCCCTCACCGGCTCATTGGGCGTTCGCAGCCAGTATGTGGAGCGCACCGTCATCCCCCGCGAGGCCGTCACGTTGGACACCCCCTACGGCCCCGTGCCCTTCAAGGCCGCCGCGATTGACACTCCCGCCGCGCGCACCGCTTGGCTGCGCCCCGAGCACGAGGCCGTCGCCCACATCGCCCGCGCGCAGGGCTTGGACTATCACACACTATACGAGGAGTTAAGCGGCCTGGCGCGGGCCAGGTGCCAACATCCCTAACCCATGACTCAGAATGAAGACTCCAACCGATTTGTCATCGGTCACAATCCCTAATAGGCGTCTACCTGCCTCCTGTCTTCCTCTTCCTTCTTGTTCTTCCTCGACAGGGCCACGACCCCTGCCTGTACCACTACGATGACCACATGGAGGATTGTCCATAGGTCGGCCACCTGCATCGGCTGCGTGAGCTCCTGTGTGAGCAGGAACACGGCGATTGCTGCCACTGCTGCCGTGACGGCCACGACCTTAAGCGCGGCGTCCTCCTCCCTGCGGCCAAGCATCAGCAAAACCAGCAGGAACAGTGCCGCGATAGCCAAAATCAGGTTCAGGAGCGACCAGTGCCCGTACGCAGGTGACGGCGGGAGCGCGCTGGTAGGCACCTGGGGCGCGGGAATCGGCACAACAGCATCGGCGCTTGGCTCCGGCTCGTGCACCACAACCCGCAGCTCCTCGACCTCGCTCGTCCCCTGCGGCACCGTCACCACGGTGGGCGGCGGCGTCACCACCACCACCTGCGGCGGCAGCGGCTGTGCCGTCCAGTGCGCATAGAGGCCCAGCGCGGGGTGCACACCGATGGCGCGTGTGGCGAAGTCCCACAGCCCGCCTCCTGCGGGCGCGTCGTACCAGCCGGTGAAGGTATAGCCCGTACGCGTGGGCGCGGTAAACGGGGACAGCCTGTCGCCAAAGCGCCTGGCGCTGTTGGCCGCGTTGCCCGGGGCGTACTGTGAGGTGTCCGCAGACGTATAGTTGTTATAGAAGCGCACCTCCACGGCCTTGGCGCGCCAGGCGGCGTAGGCCGTCTTGGACGTTGACGCCGTCCAGTCAACGACCGTGCCGTTTGTGAGGTCTGCGGTGCCCGCGCTTGCCAGCGCCTGCGACGTCGCCCAGCCCAGGAAGTCGTAGCCCTCGCGCGTGGGCGCGCCGCCCCCTGCCACAGGGAGCGCCTT
>JAITNB010000051.1 GCA_031290695.1 Coriobacteriales bacterium
CCTATCTGCGGTATCGCCTCGACGACCTTCTCGTCCTCGATAACGAGGTCGAGATGCACCGGCTCGGGCAGCACCGGGTGCTGGGGGCCAAAGGGTATGACGGTTCGTTTGCCCATGTCACGCCTCCTCGGTTGTGGTAGGTACGGGGCAGGCACCGTAGTTCGCGGCACCGTAGGTGTTTGACTTCGCGGCATCAAGTGCGGCGCGCGACGCCGGGTTCATGGGCGTGGGAACGCTGGTGGTGTAGAAGTTGCCGCCAAAGTCGATGGCGATGTCCTTGATACCCACGCCAAAGAGGTCGTGCGTCTCGTTCTCGAACACGAAGGAATTGAAATATATATCGCTTATCGAGGGGACTTCCTCGTCGATGCCTACGTTGAGACGCAGGTTCTCAAGGGCCTCGCCCTGCGAGAACGAGTAGATGAGCTCGACGCCAGCGTCGATGGTCGCGCCGCACATATTCACGAAGCGCCAGCCCTTGTCCTTGTAGGCCTGGGTGCTGGCGTGCAGTTGGGGTATCGTTATGTCGATGAAGACCTGGGGGTCCATGGGTGCCTCCTAAGCTTCTTGTGCGGTTGTGTGAGGGTCGTGGGCAGTGGTGTCTGCCAGGGCCGCGGCGCGTACGGTCTGACCGGCCACGAGCTTGTCCGCAGCGGTAAGGCAGGTGGCAAGCGGCTGCTCCTCAAGGGTACCGGCGGCCAGGGCGGCGCGCTTTTGCTCAAGGACGCCCAGGGCGGTGACAACGGCGTCGATGATGGCCTCGGGGCGCACGGCACAGCCGGGGGCGTAGACGTCGACGGGGATCGCCTTGTCGATGCCGCCCAGCGTGTTGTAGCACTCGCGGAAGATGCCGCCCGTACAGGCGCAGATGCCACAGGCGATGACGACCTTGGGTTCGGGCATCTGCTCGTAGATCTGTTGCAAGACGCTGATGTTACGCTCGTTAACGCTGCCGGTGACGAGAAAGAGGTCGGCGTGCTTGGGGTTGCCGGTGTTGATGATGCCAAAGCGCTCGACGTCATAGAGCGGCGTGAGACAGGCCAGCACCTCGATGTCACAGCCGTTGCAGCTTGAGGCGTCGTAGTGGATGAGCCAGGGTGATTTGACGGTAGCAGACATAGGCACCTCCTAACCGAGCCAGTACAGCAAGACGATGTTGAGCACGCAGCACACGAGCGTGACCGCCCATGACCATTTGAGCATCGACTGCCACTTGACGCGGGCAAAGTTGTTGTCGATAAATACCTCAAGGAAGTAGACCGCGATGATGCCGATAACCACAAGCGCTGCCGAGACCCAGCTCCCCCACGCCAAAAAGAGCCCCACCCAGCCGAGGAACAGGATGGCCTCGTACCAGTGCATGACCTCCACCATCGCCAGCGTGCGGCCGCTCATCTCGGTGGTGATGCCCTTGACAAGCTCCTGGTGCGCATGGTGCGAGTAGCTGAGGTCAAAGGGCGACTTGCGCAGCTTGATAGTGAGGATAAAGAGCAGGCCCACAAACACGAGCGGCAACGCGCAGACGAGGGGGCGGTCGAGTGAGAGCACCGCACTGGTGTCAAAGGTACGCAGCACGAAGTAGTAGGTGACCGAGATGAGGATGACCATCGGCTCGTAGCTCATGACTTGGGCAATCTCGCGCTCGGCGCCGATCTCGGCATAGGGCGAGCGGGTGGAGTAGGCCGCGATGATAAAGAACAGCGTGGACAGCGTAAGCACGAACACCACAAGCAGGAAGTTGCCGCCCGCGAAGAAGAACGCCCCTGCAAGCACCGCCAGCGTAAGGGACATGCACACATAAAAGCCCTGATAGCTGTTGACCTGGACGCTTTGCTTGGCGATGAGCTTGCGCACATCGTACCAAGGTTGCAGCAAAGGTGGCCCCACCCGTCCCTGCAGCCGCGCGGAAAGCTTGCGGTCGACGCCCGCCAGGAGGCAGCCAAAGACGGGTGCGAGGATGCCAAAGCCCAGGAGGGCCACGACAAATGACAGGAGTGTCACAGCGCACCTCCCATCATCAAGGCGGCTATAAAGCCAAAGGCTATCACCACGATGCTCATGATGTTCGCGGTAGGCTCAAGGGCCTTCTCGCCAAACCAGCCGTCGAGGTACCAGTTGCGCTGCGTCGCCTGTGTCTCGCCGCTAAACGAGTTGCGATAGGTGCGCTCCTGGGAATCAAGTGCCACGCCCGCCAGGTAGATGGATGCGGTTGGCTTCTTGGGCCGGGTGAACTGGATGGCAAAGGCGGCAATGAGGGCAAGGACGATGACAGCCATGATGAGGAGGTTGTCAAAGTCGATGGTGGAGGTTATGGCGGCCCACTGGGGGAGCAGGCCGGGGAACACGTCGGCCTCGAAACGCACGAGGTAAGGCACCACCACACCCTCGGATATAAAGGGGAACCCCACGCTCAGGAGCACCACGAGGGCCGCCATGAGCACGAGGGAGAACCACTCGGAGGGATGCACGGCCTTCTCCACATCGGGGCTTTGCTGGGCGGTGGCGAGCACCTTGCCCAGCCACTTGGCCCAGAACATAAAGGTCGCGGCCGAGCCAAAGGCAAGGATGAAGAGGAGGACGACGTTGTTGGTGTCGACCAAGGACACGATGGTCGCCCACTTGGAGATGAGCATGCCAAAGGGGGCGATGAACATGCAGAGCATCCCGAGCGCCATGAGGCGCGCGAGCATCGGCATACGCACGAAGAGGTTGTCCATGTCCTCGATGTCGCGGCTGCCGATGTGGTGTTCGGCGGTTCCCACGCACAAGAACAGCAGCGACTTGGCGGCCGCGTGGAAGATGAGCAGGAAGATGGCGGCCCACACCGCCTCAGGCGTACCCACGCCCGCGCACGCGACGATGAGCCCGAGGTTGGCGACGGTGGAGTAGGCGAGCACGCGCTTGGCGTTGGACTGCGAGATGGCAATGAAGGAGCAGAACAGGAAGGTGAGCCCTCCCACAAGGACGACCATCATGCCGTTGTAGTTCCAACCAAAGCACGGCGACAGCTTGATGAGGAGAAACACGCCCGCCTTGACCATCGTGGAGGAGTGGAGCAGGGCGCTCGTGGGCGTGGGTGCCACCATCGCGCCGAGCAGCCAGGACTGGAAGGGTACTTGAGCCGCCTTGGTGAAGGCCGCTACCGCCAGAAGCATAATGGGGAAGACCATGAGGCCCGTCGAGCCTGAGGCTATGAGCACGTCAAGCTCAAGGATGCCATAGGAGCCCAGGCACACGAGCGCGATGGCGAACGCAAGCCCGCCTATGAGGTTCATGATTATCTGGCGAAAGGAGTTGTCTACCGCCTCTTGCGTGCGTGTATAGCCAATGAGCGCAAAGGAACAGACGGTGGTGACCTCCCAGGCACAGAGCAGCCAGGCGAGGTTGTTGGAGAACACGATGGCAAACATCGCAGAGAGGAACACGAACATGAGCGCGAAGAACACGGGGCGGCGGTCGGGCTGGCCGTGAGTGTCCTCGTGTGCCTGGAAGTCGCGCATGTAGCCGAGCGCATAGATGCAGATACCTGAGCCGATGATGCCGATGATAAGCGCCATGATGACCGAGAACCCGTCGATGTAGAGGTCGTTCTCGATAGGCACCTCATGGGCGATGAGGAGCTCGAACACCACGATGACGACGGTCTGTATCGCGGCGAGGAAGACAGCGAGCGGCTTCTTGTGCTTGATACCTTTGACGATGACATACGCGCAGCACGCCACGTCGATGGCAAGGGTGAGGATGGTTATCCATTCACCCTCAAGCGGCGCATACCAGGAATCACTAAAGAGGTGTCCTGCCGCGAGCCACACCGAGGCGAGCATGATGATGACAGCGGAGCCAATCACCACCACCGAGCGCGCCCGGTCGTTACGGACGAGCAGAAGCACAGCCGCCGCCACAACAGGGAACACGATGAGAAATGCTATGGTAGCCAAGGTACCACTCCTCCCCTATCATCGAATCGGACACCGGGACGTCCCTCTGTGGGCGCATGGGTGCTCTAACGATGCCAGCATATAAAACCCGCGCGCTTTTTGTACCGGTTTGGCGGCATATCATTCCAAAGCAGGTGATATGGCTCGGCGAACGGCGGAGTATGCTCCCACTCACCGTTCGCCGATGTCAATGGCGTACCCCAGCGTTAAAGAACACCGTGAGAATCGAGGATGAAGCGCCGAGAAGGACGGGGTAAGCCGTCCTTCTCGAAAATCTTCTACCTGCAAGCACCAGATAGTTGAACGATGACCGTGGGCTCACCCGCTGCTTCGCAGCTTCGCCCGATACCGTGCCACTGGCATGTTATCCCTTGATGATTTGGTAGGCCTCGTCGCGGAAGGCGTCCATGACGTAGCTGATACCGGACACCGCAGAGGCCTCGGGGGTCAGCGCGATGAGGTCGTTGCGCGTGATGGTGTCGAGGCGCATACGGCGTGAGCCAGCCATGAGCTGCTGGAGGCCAACCTTGAGGCGGTCGACATAGGTGTAGATGCCAACGGCACCCAGCGGGATGCGGTCGATGTCCGTGCCGTACTTGGCGCGCAGGGTCTCGTAGGTGACGAATATCTCCTCCTTGGTGACGCCAAACTCGCTCACGGTCTTGGGGAGGCTGCCGTCCCTGAGCCACTGCTCGATGTTCTTGCCCACAAAGCCAGGGATCATGAGGGCGCGGCCCATGCACACGGCCTTGAAGTACGGGGCGCCCATCGCCAGTGCCTTGTAGATGCCGGCCTCCTCGGAGAAGCTGCCCGCGATGGCGAGGTCTGGCACGTAGGCACCCTGTGCGTCGAGCATCGAGGCGAGCTCATAGGCCATCGACTGCAAGTAGAAGGTGGGGATGCCCCACTCCTCCATCATGCGCCAGGGGCTCATGCCGGTGCCGCCGGGGGCGCCGTCGATGGTGAGGAAGTCGATGTGGGCGTTGGACGACCACTTGAGTGCCATCGCGAGCTCGCGCATGGGGTAGGCGCCCGTCTTGAGGGTGACGCGCTTGGCGCCAAGGGCACGCAGCTCCTCGACGCTCTTGTAGAAGTCTTCCTCGTCGATGAAGCCCAGGCGGCTGTGACGCTCGAAGTGCGTGATGGAGCCGGCCTTGAACGCGGCCTGGATGGCCTCGTTGGAGGGGTCGGGAGTGACGATGTAACCGCGCTTCTGCAGCTCGAGGGCACGCTCAAGGCTGTCGACCTTGATCTCGCCGCCGATGCACTTGGCGCCCTGCCCCCATTTGAGTTCGACCGTCTCAACGCCCAGCTCCTCGACGACGTAGCGGGCGACGCCCAGGCGGGTGTCCTCGACGTTCATCTGCACGAGGATGTCGCCGTAGCCCTCCTTGAACTCCTTGTAGAGCTTGACGCGGCGGTCCATGTCGGGCGCCTTGACAACCTTGCCGTCCTTGTTGAGCTCAAGCTTGGGGTCGATGCCGCAGACGTTCTCACCGCACACGAGCGAGATGCCAGCGATGGCGGTGCCGATGGCGAACTGCTCCCAGTTGGCGCGGGCGACCTCAGTGGAGCCCAGGGCACCGGTGAATATGGGCATCTTCATCTGAACCTTGTTCTGCCAGCCAAACTCAGTGGTCGTGTCGACCGTGGGGAAGGTGGCCGTGTCGGGACAGGCCTCCACGCCCTCGGGCAGGCCCTCAAGGCCGAGGGCATAGCCGTTGATGTTGAGATGCGAGTAGTCGATGGGGTAATCCTTGTCGCCACCGGCGGTCACATGTCCAAAAGGCCCGGGATAGATGACCTCACGGCCACGGAACGAGGACTTGAAGACCTCGCAGTTTCCCTTGCAGTCATCGACACAACGGGTGCAGAGCCCGCTGACGGGCACCACGCTGCGTGAACGGTTGACGGTCTGCGTTGCGTCATTCGAGTTTGGTCGTTGCAGATTCATTGCCACTCCTTCTGTTGTCTGGATTGAACAGGATGCACCCTAGCCACCGTGGTTTTGGGCGCGTCCCCCTGTTTCATGTATGTTACAGATTCGTTACTCGTTTGTGAACCGGTAATCTTTCAAATATCACACAAGATACCCGTTAGACGCTATAAGTAGTAACAAATGCCCGGTATGCAGGGCGGGCGGCTGGGGTTTTGGCAGTTTTGGCAGCCTCCGGTATAGAGGGCGACCAGGCACGAGCCGTTACATGAGGTATCGGATCGCCTATAATGGGCGTGGATGCCGGCGTGTATGCCCTCACAGACAGGATCTACGTTTATGTCACCCAAACGGCCCTTCACAAGCACTTGGGGATTGAGCACCGACGAATGGGCGGCGCGGCGCGAGCACCTGCGCGCCCTGCTGGTGGGCATCGCCCAGTCCCGGGCGACGATAACCTATGGGGAGATAGCGACCATCGTCTTCAACCGGCACTTCTCCGCACGCTCTACCGCCCTTTCCCAGATGCTTGAGGAGGTGTGCACGCTTGAGGATGCGGCGCAAGGGACCATGCTGGGGTCGGTGGTCGTGCGTGCCGACAGCGGCATCCCCGGCAAGGGGTACTTCATCTTTGCCCACGAGAAGCTCGACCGCACCCTCGACCCCGATGACCCCACCAGTTGTCGCCGCTTTTGGCAACACGAGGTCACACGGGTATGGGACGGGTATGGGAGTATTTAGGTGGCTAATGTACCATCAAATGATAAAATGCACACCCTTGAGCCATCAAATAGTGTGGCATTAGCAAATAGTGTGGCACTTGGCATATAGTTTGACATTAAAAATCCACTGTTCATTTTACATTTCTTTCTGCGCACCAGAGTGCGATTTCCGTTATCAGGTCAACCGGCAAAGGCTTATTGTAAGGCAACCTTATACCACCCTTCGTGGTCGTATAGCCTTCCAACTTATCAGCGAATACAGTCGTCGCTTCGCCGCCAGGGAACAGTCCCATCCACTTAGCGAACGCCGCAAAATGGATGAGGTTTCTGCCTTGCCAAAACGTCGGCATCCGATAGCTGATTTTCTCCTTGGCAACCGGGAGTGCCTCTTTCAGTATGACGTAAACCTCGCGCAGCCTTGGCTGCACTTCCGTCGCCTGACCATTAATATATTCCTCAATAGTCGTCGCTCCGCTGTCACAGAAATGGTGCGGTGGCTCGTAGTCAAACTCACGATGGCATTTCGGACAAGTCCACATATATGCGTTTACCTCAACCTTTCTGCAGATTCCTGTTTGTGAGATTCCAAGCATTCCTCGACCTCGGCATTGAATAATCAATCGCCGTTGTCATTGCTCCCCTCTGTGACTACCCATTTTCCATTTTTCTTTGCACCTTCACGTTCAAGCAATCCTTCTGTTTGTAATTTGGATGTAGCATTCTTGATTGTCTTGATGGATTTGCCGACGGCATCAGCGATTTCCTGCTGTGTAGCTGTAGGGTACTCCTTCAGATAATCCAATATTTCTAGTTCCGTTGTAGTGCAATTTAAAGTGCAATCGTTGCTCTTTAAATTCTTATCTTGTTGCACT
>JAITNB010000082.1 GCA_031290695.1 Coriobacteriales bacterium
CCGGCGCCTATTGCCAGACGATGGCAAGCAATTACAATAAGCAGGTACGTCCCGGCGTGGTCTTCGTGCGCGACGGCAAGGCTCGGCTCGTCGTGCGCCGTGAGACCTACGACGACCTACTACGATGTGAGGTGGCACAATGACAACCATAAAGGTAGGACTTATAGGGCTTGGCACGGTGGGCGGCGGCGTGGTGCGCATCCTCCAGGAGCATCACGACGACTTTGTGCGCGACCAGGGCGTCGACCTCCAGTTGGTAGCCTGTGCCTCACGCGAGCCCGCGCGGGCTGCGGAGTTGGGCGTGGCACACCTCTTCTCGCCAGACGGCAGCGACATCATCAACAACCCTGAGGTAGACATCGTCGTCGAGCTCGTGGGCGGCACCGGTGTCGCCCTCCAGTTCGTGCAGGACGCGCTGGAGGCTGACAAGCACGTGGTCACCGCCAACAAGGCAATCATGGCGACCTGCGGGGCCGAGCTGCTGCGCACTGCGGCATACCGGGACCTCGAGCTCGCCTACGAGGCCAGTGTGGGCGGCGGCATCCCCATCATCGGCCCGCTGCGCCACTCGCTCACCGGCAACCGCGTTACCAGCGTGATGGGCATCGTCAACGGCACCACCAACTACATGCTTACGCGCATGAGCGAGGACTCCCTCGACTACGGTACCGCACTCGCCGAGGCGCAGGCAAAAGGCTTCGCCGAGGCCGACCCCACGGCCGACGTGGGCGGCTTTGACGCGGCGGCCAAGATAGCTATCCTCGCGTCCATCGCCTTTAACACCACGGTAACCCTCGACGACGTGCTCACCGAGGGTATCACCGCCATCACCCCCACCGACCTCGACTACGCCCGCGAGATGGGCTACTGCATCAAGCTCCTGGCCATCGCCAACCGCACCCCTGGCGGCATCGACATCCGCGTGCACCCCACCATGCTGCCCACCTCCCATCCGCTTGCCACCGTGCGCGGGGTGTTCAACGCCATCTACGTGGTGGGCGACGCGGTAGGGGAGACCATGTTTTTTGGAGAAGGGGCGGGCTCCGGCCCGGCCGCAAGCGCCGTCGTGGGCGACCTCATCGAGGTCGCACGGCACCTTACCTACGGCGAGACCCCCTGGCAACCGCCGGCAAACACCGAGGCACTGCCCATACGCCCGGTGAGCGAGCTGGAGTCAAGCTACTACCTGCGCCTGCCCGTGCCCGACCAGACCGGCGTGCTCGCCAAGGCCGCGCAGGTGTTCGCCGACAATGGCGTCTCGATCTTCTCTGTGGTACAACGCGGCGTGCGCGGCGATGCCACCGAGCTGGTCTACGTCACCCACAAGGCCCGCGAGGCCGATGTGCGCGCCACTATCGAGGGCATAGAAAAGACCGGCGTCCTCACCGGCCCACCGGTCCTCATAAGGGTAGAAGACTCAGTCTCATAGCAGCCCAACCAGCCCAACTTCAGCCTGCAGCGACCTCGAGCAGCTCGATCTCGAAGTTCAGGTTCTCGCCGGCGAGCTCATGGTTATGGTCAAAATAAGCGTTGCCGTCCTCGATCCTTATCACCTTGATGCGCATGGGGCCGGCATCGGTGGTGACGACGATGTACTCGCCAACAGGCAGTTGCTCCGCGTTGGGGATGTGCTCCACCGGCACCTCCTCAATGAAGTCCTCGCGGTAGTCGCCGTAGGCCTCAATGGACGGGATATGCACCGTCTTCTTGTCGCCTGGCTCCATCTCTAGTACGGCTGCATCAAAACCAGGGATCATCTGCCCCGTGCCAACAACGAACTCAATAGGCTCGCCCCGTGTGACACTGCTGTCGAACACCGTCCCGTCATCAAGGGTGCCGGTGTAATGGACCTTCACCTTGGAACCTTTTTTAGCCATACTTCCTCCAAACTGTCAGGATGATGTGATAACTTTAACCCATGTCCTGCACAAAAAACGCGGCATTGACCTTAAAATAACCTGAATTGCCTCCCACAATCAAAAAAACATGGTATAGTTACCGTATCACGCCCCCTCCAACAGCCTAAAAAGCCTTAAAGTAATCCGTGTGTTCATGTATGCGAAGGTTGGATGGGGTATCACCGTTAGGAATCGCGTGGCATCATTCTGACAAATGGAGTTTCAAGGACGACTGAGCCGTTTGGCGTGCGTAGCAGCTGTGTGCGCTCGCAACCAGGCGGCGGTCAAGGAGGTAGATGGATGTGAGGTTCTTCCTCGACACCGCTGATCTCAATGAGATCGAGGAGGCGGCATCATGGGGCGCGCTGGCCGGCGTGACCACCAACCCGAGCCTGTACGCACGTATCGGCGGCAAGCTCGCCGGTTTCCCGGCACATATTGGCCGCATCTGCGAGCTGGTGCCCGGCCCCGTCTCGGCTGAGACCGTAGGCAGCACCCGTGACGAGATCGTGCGCGAGGGCAGGGAGCTTGCCGCCATCGCCCCCAATGTGGTGGTCAAGGTCCCCACGATGATCGAGGGGCTGGCCGCAACGCGCACTCTGGCAAACGAGGGTATCCGCGTGAACATGACCCTGTGCTTCACGGTCCCACAGGCCCTGCTTGCCGCCCGGAGCGGCGCACGGTATGTGAGTCCCTTCGTGGGACGGTTCGACGACATCGGCGAGGACGGGCTTGACCACCTCTCTGATATAGTTATCGCATTAGGCAATTATGACCTCACCGCGTGCGGGGTGGCGGGCGAGGCCATCGAGGTCATCGCCGCGTCTATCCGCAGCGTAAACCATGTGACGCAATCCGCACTGGCAGGGGCCGACATCGCGACGGTTCCCTTCGCAGTGCTCAAGAAGTGTGTCGAGCACCCGCTCACGACCAACGGGCTTGACGCATTCCTCACCGATTGGGAGAAGGTAAAGAACGCATGACAGAGAACAACGCGACCGCAACGACCGTCATCGCCCCGCCCAAAAAGCGTGGCCGTCCGCGCAAGAACCCGCTGCCCGAGACCGTGCCCCTGGCATTCACCCCGGCCGTGGCACCAACACCAGCACCAGCACTAGCATCTGCCACAGAGCCCCCTGCGGTTTCTGCGCCCGTTCCTGCTTCCCCTCCTGCGCCAACTGAGGGCGACAAGAAGCCCCGTCGCGGCAGACCCCGCAAGAACACCTCACCCGACATCCCCCCAACAGCCAGCGAGGCCCCAGTAGCGGCACCGGTCACCGCACCGGCCAAAGACGTCGCCCCCCCACAGGGCACGGCTCCCGCAGAGGTGCCGGTCACGCCGCCTGCGAGCAACGACAAGCCTCCGTCGCAGAAGAACTACCAGCGCAAGAACAACTACCAGAACAACAACCAGAACGGCGGCCAGGGCAAGAACAGCCAGCAGAACAACGGTTCCCAGCAACAGAACAACGGCTACCAGCAGTTCAACCGCCGCCCCCGCCGCCCCTATGCCAACAACAATGCCCCTCGTGAGCAGGTTGTTCCCCAGGCAAGCCGTGAAGAGCTTGCGGTCCTCAAGGTGGGCGAGCTGCGCGAGAAGGCCGTGGCGCTTGAGATCGACATCTCCCTCATCAAGAAGAAGGA
>JAITNB010000098.1 GCA_031290695.1 Coriobacteriales bacterium
GCTGTTGGCAATCACAGACGGTATCTGTTCGGATACTCCATTCTTGCCTTCTTGGTATGCTCCGTAATAAACGACGTCTTCGCTTCGGTATACCCGTCTCTGTCGTGCTCAAAGGACTCTAGTAGGCTTAGTTTCAAATTGCCATATTCTAAAGCAATTTTTGGGTGGGCCAGGAGATAATCTCTGAAATATAGCTCTCCCCAGTCTCCCCGGTGCCGCACATGCAGGTGGCATGTCTTCTCGGCAAACCCTTCCAGTGTGTAGCCTTTGTTGAACGCCAGCCTCAGCTCAGGCTCATACTCGCTTGACATGGGCAGCCAACCTTGTGTTTCTAACGCGCCCACAAGACAAGGAATATCACTATGCGTATCGACCTCCAGCAGAATATCCACCGTTGGCTTAGAGAGCAGGCCTACGACCGCCGTGCTGCCAATGTGGCTGATACGAACCGCTCCAACATCCTCTACACACGAGAGGATATGCGCTCTTTCGTCCTCATACCATTCCGGGTAATTGGGGTTGTGCTCCTTGAGCACTATCGGGAACAGCTCCCACAGCTCATCCAACGACATCTCGGTCAGTTGTCTACCCATCCCAATCGCCCACCTTCTCCGCAATATCCCTGTCGTGTGTTTGCTGTTCGGCTCATAATTCGTCGTCAGGCATTCCCGCACAGTTTACCACCTTGCTCACTTTGACACTTTCTGTCCCAAGACACCCTTCCAAATCATGACTCTGCTTAAGTGCTAAAATAAATCTATAATACGCACAGAAAAGAGTCTTTATGAAGACCTTACAGGTTCCAACTGCGAGTATCTCAGAAGTGAAGCGTTCTCCATCAAGGGTTTTTAAGCTTGCTGCTGAGGCAAACACCGGTGTCTATATATTCAGTCACGGCAACGTGACGGGTGTCATGCTCGCCCAGGAGCAATACGAGGGCGTGAATGAAAGGCTTAAAGAGCTTGAGGAGGAGCTGTTCATAGCCGAGGTTGCTCGAAGGACTGCCAACGAGGATGCCATCTTGCTCACTGATGAGGAGGTGCGTGGCAAGCGCGCTCGTGCTGATGTCGCGTTTGATCAGGATGACGGCTGGGAATGATGGAGTACGAGCTTGAATGGACCATGTGTTGTTAACGGCTGAGGGGCTCAAATGACGGTAATCCTGGCATCAGGCTCACCGCGGCGGCTTGCCATCTTGCGGGCGCATGGCATCGAGCCTATTGTGGTGGTGCCCGCTGTTGACGAGGAGCTGCCGCAGGATGCGGATAAGGCTGGGCCCGCTACCCTCGTGACTGCCCTCGCGCTCAAGAAGGCACAGGCTGTGGCGGGGCGCTTGCAACGGGGGAAGCTTGACGGGCTTATCCGCGAAAAGGGAGCTCGCGACCCGCAGGCCACAGGGCTGGTGATTCTTGCTGCCGACACCGTTGTGTACAAAGGCCGCATCCTGGGCAAGCCGCGCGATGAGCGGGATGCCATCGACATGCTGTTGTTGTTGCGGGGCACGTCACACAAGGTGTACACCGGCGTTGCGGTGATCGATGTGACGGCTGGCACGCAAACCACGTTCTACGACGAGACTACGGTGTTCTTCAAAGACTACTCCCTTGACAGCATCCATGCGTATATCGAGGTAGAGCCGCCCTACGACAAGGCGGGCTCCTACGGCATCCAGGGTATCTGGCAAGCGCAGGTAGCCCGCATTGAAGGTGACCTCGAAAACGTCATTGGCCTCCCGTGGCACAAGGTTGCAACTGAGGGTGCCTGGTTTACAGGAAGATGAATACGCTTGTTGCGATGAGGGCGACGCTCAGGAGCAGGTAGCTTACGTTTATCAGGATGGTCGCGGGCTTTTTGCCGTCAAAGACCCCCAGCTTCACACCGTTAAAGATCACGATGACCGCAACCATAAGCGCGCCAATCCAAAGGTCGACATTCAGGTTGAAAAGGATTCCGGTGAGGCAGGCCGCCGCAAACCACTCACTAACTACGGCCCAGATTATCCTCTTGGGGGTGAAGATGCCCTTGACCTCCTCGTCCGTGAAGCCCATGAGGGCCTGCCACTTCTTGCCAAAGAGTACCGTATACCACAAACAACCGAGGATGAATGAGACAACCGCGCCGAGTGCCGCTGCGAGATAAAACATCGCCGGGCCCCTAATCTACCGGGACAACGGGGAGTTGGGACTCTTTCCAGGCTGCAACGCCACCGCCTATCTCGGTCACGTCAAAGCCAGCGTCGAGCAGGATCAGGCTGGCTTGTTTTGCCAGGGTGCAGTGTGATCCCCAGGTTGCTACGGCGATCTTCTTGTCGCGGGGAACCGTGTCGAGCTTTGGCCCCAGCTCAAAGAGGGGGATCTCCACGGCGCCGAGGATCTTCTCGCCCCTGAACTCCTTGGGGCCGATGCGCACATCGATCACGTAATAGAAGTCGGGGGACTCCTGTTGCTTGAGGAATACCTCCATCGGGGAGACTTGCGAGTCGATAACTGCCTGTAGATACTCTTTTCTGCTCATAACCATACCTCGTTTTCTCTTGGAAAGTGAACCGTTACGGTGTGTCTAAAATGCTACTGAGCAAGATGCATTTAACACGGAGGTAAGTGTAGAAGAAGCGCACACAGGTTTCTTCTCTCCCCTTGTTCTCTTAGGTTGTTCTTCTGGATTGCTGTTGCGCGCGCCCCGTCGTCGCCGCGCCCTGCCTCGCGTTAGGGCCGCTTCTGGCTACTGCTTGCGGCGGAGCGCGTCAGCCAGGAGCTTAACGGGGCTGAGCGGTATCGCTGGGTCGGTTGGGATGGCCTCGCGCAGGTTGAACACGATCTTCTCATCCTGTTTTAACGGAAACCGGTAGGGGGTTCTGCGGAGATCCCTGAGCGCGTTGTCAAGATGGAAGTAGTCCAGGGGGTTCAGGCTGCTCTTGATGGCGCACACGAGGGGGTAATACTCACCGTTGGGTATCTGGTCGATGATGCAACTGCGCGTATGGGTCATGGCCTTTCCTATCATTGGCGCGTGGTTGGGCAGGGGCTTCACAAACATGCCCACGAATATCAGCCCCTTAAAGCCCTCGGGTGCGTTACACTCCACAAACAGCCGGTGTTCCTGATGCGTGGCAGGGTCCTTCCTGTTAAACGAATAGTGGGTGGCTACTGTGCCATCCACAATGGCCTCGTACCCCTTTGCCACCTCATAGAGGCCCAAACGCTGCATCTCCGTTTGGAACTGCCCCGGCGTGAGGCCCGTATTCTTGACGAAGTTCGACGTGAAGGTCCCCGTGCTCTCATACCCTGCCTCAAGATGCGCGTTGAGTATGGAGGTGGAGTTATCGAGGGAGAGGATGCTCTGCTCCATCTTCAAGGCAGCCCAGTATTCATTGGGGGTCACCCCGATGCTCTTTTTGAACTCGCGGCTAAAATGGAACTTGCTGTAGCCAAAATACTGCGCCAGCTCCCCTATGGTAAGGTCACGGCTCGCGTGCTCCCGCATATACTCGGTGATTTCCTGGATAGACTCTCTCATTGACCGTATACCACCACATTCACCTCACGCAAAGCAGTCGACACCATGAACAGGACGTGCAAAACCAGCAGGACACCCCCGCCCTCACGTATTCAGTATCATCTTCTGGGGTTCATGTAGTGTATCGTTTTTCGAGCCTTTCAACAAGGGCTGGGACCCCTTTGCCCGGGAGCCGCCGCACCAACCGTCACCCACCATGATAGCCCTTCTATAAAACGATTCGGCGTAACAGGTGGCAAAAATCTGTCATTTGCTTTACCATAGACATCTATTGTTCCAGCGACCAAATACACTTTATCCGACAGGAGCGATTGTGACAGATCAAAAAGGGGTTTTGGGGGAGGACACTTCCACCCCAACATCCAACGGCGGTCATTACCGCACTGCTGAGGAATTACTCACTCAGCCAGAAGAGCAGGAGCAGAAACCAGTGGGCCAGCATTTTCAACCACAGGTACAACAGCAGACAATCCCATTCACAGAGCCAGAACCGGTGACCTTGGAGCCAACGCACCCCATCGCGCTCGGCGAGCAGCTGCCCATGCCTGTTGAGCAGCCCCCCGCGCACGCCGTGCAGTCACCTGCACATGCCGAGCAGCCACCTGCACACGCTGAGCAGCCACCTGCACATGCCGAGCAATCGCCCGCGCTCTCGCAGTCTCTGCCGCAGGTGAAGCCCGGCGTCACAGGGAACATCCCGCTGGTACTGTCCCAAGAGGTGGCACCAACAAGCCCGCAACACACGGGCCAGATCCCGGCCGTGCAACCTTTGGGCGACCCGCAGGGCGATCCCTCTGCGCCCTCTGCGCCCGCGCCCACTCCCGCGCCTGTCGCAGCGCCTACCCTCACACCTACTGCTCCTGCGCCCAACGCCGCCCCTACCCCCACGCTCGCCACCCCCGCCGCCGCGCCAACCCTCGCGCCCGCTACCGCCGCCGTGCCCGCCCCAGCGCCTGCGCCCGTCGCCCCGGCGCCCGCCGAGCCCATGCAACCGGCGCGTGGCACCGCCGCATCCACACCCGCTGCGGCCGCACGTCCCGGTGCCAAGCCAGTCATCACCTTCGACCACGTGACCAAGGTCTACCCCGCGCAGCCCAAGAAGCCGGCGCTCAACAACATCACCCTGCAAATCTACACCGGCGAGTTCATCTTCCTCGTGGGCCACTCCGGCTCGGGCAAATCGACCTTTATCCGCCTGCTCAACCACGAGTTCGTCGCGTCGGGCGGCAAGCTCACCGTGGCCGGCGAGAACCTCATGCACATGCGCCGCTGGCGCGTACCGTACCTGCGCCGCAACATCGGCTGCGTGTTTCAGGACTTCAAGCTGCTCCCCAACAAGACGGCCTTCCAAAACGTCGCCTTTGCACTTGAGGTCATCGGCAAGTCCAAGCACATCATACGCACACAGGTTCCCGAGGTCCTACGCCTGGTAGGGCTTGAGGATAAGACCGACAAATACCCCGACCAACTCTCCGGTGGCGAGCAACAGCGCGTCTCGATTGCCCGTGCTATCGTCAACCGCCCGCCGCTGCTCATCTGCGACGAGCCTACCGGCAACCTCGACCCGCAGACCTCGCTCGGCATCATGCGTCTGCTTGACCGCATCAACCGCACCGGCACCACCATCGTTGTGGCGACCCATGACCGTGAGATGGTCGACTCCATGCGCAAGCGCGTCGTCGCCCTCGAGAACGGGTACCTGGTACGCGATCAGGACAGGGGGGTGTACGGGAGCAATGCGTAGTTTCTTCTATTTCATCAAAGAGGCCTTGAGCAACACCCGCAAGAACTTCGGCACCACCTTTGGTGCCGTCATCACCATCTTCCTGTCGCTTCTCGTCATCGGCGTGTTCATGGTTACCTCGGTCATCATCGACCGCATCGTGCAGTCGATCGAGGAGCAGGTCTCCATCTCGATCTTTATCCATGACGATGCGCCGCAGGAGGCCATCGACGCCTTCATGGGCTTCGCCCAGAACTTGCCCGACGTGAAAGAGGTCATATTCGTCACCAAAGAGGAGTCGCTTGAGCGCTTCAAGGAGTGGTCCGGCTCCCAGGGCTCTCAGATAACGGACGAGCTTGACGGAAACCCCCTGCCAGCGGTCATCGAGATCAACCTCTCAGACCCGGAGCAGATCGAGGCGGTCGTCACGGAGCTCACCGCACAGGATGTCTATAACAGCATCATCCTGGAGCCCGACAACCCCAGCAAGTCCATCCGCTATGGCGAGGATATAGTCAACCGGCTCTTCCAGGTCGCCGACATCATCCGCATCGTCTGCGCTGCCCTCGTAATATTGCTAATCTTTGTAGCACTTATATTTATCAACAACACCATCCGCCTTGCCATCCTCGCGCGCCGCAAGGAGATCGCCATCATGCGCCTGGTGGGTGCCTCAAACGCCTTTATCCGCGGTCCCTTTCTCATGGAAGGCTCGCTGCAGGCAGTTGTTGGCGCCGG
>JAITNB010000032.1 GCA_031290695.1 Coriobacteriales bacterium
AAGACCAGTCTACCCCTTTGCGGCCCGTTGGCGGAGGAAGGCTACGATGAACTGGTCAATATCGCCGTCCAAAACGGCATCGACGTTGCCGGTCTCGACGTTGGTGCGCACATCCTTGACCAATTGGTAGGGGTAGAGCACGTAGTTGCGTATCTGGTTGCCCCATGACGCCTCGTGCCGGGGGCCGCGCAGCTCCTCGAGCTCGGCCTCGCGTTTGGCCTGCTCAAGCTCGTAGAGGCGTGCGCGGAGTATCTTCATCGCGGCCTCCTTGTTTTGCCGCTGGGACTTCTCGTTTTGGCAGGTCACAACGGTGTTGGTGGGGAGGTGCGTGATGCGCACAGCGGAGTCGGTGGTGTTGACGCTTTGACCGCCAGGGCCGCTGGAGCGGTAGACATCGATGCGTAGGCTGGCGAGGGGGATGTCGATCTCGATGGTGTCGGGGAGCACGGGCAACACCTCGATGCCGGCGAAGGTGGTCTGACGGCGCTTCTTGTCGTCGGTGGGCGAGATGCGCACCAGGCGATGCACGCCCTGCTCCGCAGCCAGCATACCGTAGGCGTTGTGGCCGCTCACGATAAAGGTGGCGTGGTCGATGCCGATGACCTCGCCGATGGGCGCGTCGAGCACCTCGACCTTCCAGCCGTGGCGCTGGGCGTAGCGCAGGTACATCTTAAAGAGCATGTCTGCCCAGTCCTGGGCCTCAAGCCCACCCTGGCCGGGGTTGACCGAGACGATGGCATCGCCGCCGTCAAGCTCGCCGGTGAACCATGACGAGAGCTCGAGGGTGTCAATACGCGTAGTGAGGCTCGCGCAGGAAGCGGCGGCCTCGGCGGCAAGGGCCTCATCGTCGTCGAGAAGTGCGAGCTCGTTGGCTACCCGGGCATCCTCCAGCAAGGCACAGGCGCCGTCATAATCTGCTAGTTCATTTCGCAAATCTGAGGCCTGCTTGGAGAGCTGTTGCGCACGTTGCTGGTCGTCCCAGAACCCTGGCTCGGTAAAGGTCTGCTCCAGCGCGGCAAGCTGCTCCCGCTTGGGCGCGACGCGCAGGTACTTCTCCGCTTCTTCCAGGCGTATATGCAGTTCGTCGAGCGGGGAGGTGAGGTCATCAAGCGCCATGACACACCTTGTACTTCTTGCCGCTGCCGCAGGGGCAGGGGTCGTTGCGACCCACGTTGGCAAAGGGGTCGTCCTTGTCCTTGACGATGGTTGCGGTCTTGGTGGGTACCGGCGGGCGCCCCGCTGCCACTGCCGCCGCGCCGCCCGCGGCCTGCGCAGCTGCGTGGCGCTGCTGGGCGGCCTGCGCCCGCGCCTCGGCCATGAGCGAAGGCACGTCGTCGGAGGGGCCGGAGTAGTGCGCGTTGTTGAGCTGTACCGTCTGCTCCTCCTGCACGACGATCTGTATGCGCAGGATGGTACGCAGGTAGTCCTCGTACATCGTGTCGCGCAGCTCGCCAAAGGCCATGTGCGCCTCGTTCTTATACTCGGTGAGAGGGTCGCGCTGGCCAAAGGCACGCAGGCCGATACCGGTCTTGAGGTAGTCCATCTCCTGCAGGTGGGTTATCCAGCGATGATCCATGATGCGCAGCATGACCTGCGCCTCGAGCTTGCGTATCTGCTCCTCGCCCAGGCTCTCCTCCTTCTTGGCAAAGACGCCCTCAAGGTAGCCCAGCAGCACGTCGGGAAACTGGTCCTCGTCGTTGTCAAAGTCGAGGTCGCGCGGGTTAAAGCCCTCGATGCCGGTAAGCTCGGCGAGCCACTTGGTGAGCCCGTCCCAGTCCCAGTCGTCGATGACGTCGCCACAATAGGTTGCCACGGCCTTCTGCACCGTGTCCTCCATGATCTCGAGGGCGCGTTGATGGATGTCCTTGCCGTCGAGGATGGCGTTGCGTTCCTTGTAGATGGCCGCGCGTTGGCGGTTCATCACGTCGTCGTATTCGAGGACGTGTTTACGGGTGTCAAAGTGCATCGACTCGACCTGGCGCTGGGCGCCCTCGATGGCCTTGGACACCATGCCGCTCTCGATGGGCATGTCGTCTTCCATGCCGGTGCGCTCCATCATGGAGCCAATGCGGTCCATGCGGTCGCCGCCAAAGAGGCGCATGAGGTCGTCTTCGAGCGAGAGGTAGAACTGCGTGCAACCGGGGTCGCCCTGACGCCCGCTTCGGCCTCGCAGCTGGTTGTCGATGCGGCGGGCCTCGTGGCGCTCGGTGCCAATGACCGCAAGACCGCCGGCGGCAACCACCGCCACATGCTCCTCGGCAGTGATGGCCTCGGCATGCTTAAGCGCCTGGGCGCGGTCGTGCTCGGTGACCTCCTCAAGGTCGAAGCCCCTGTTAACAAGCAGCTCGTCGACGAGGAAGTCGGGGTTGCCGCCCAGCAGGATGTCGGTACCACGGCCGGCCATGTTGGTGGCGATGGTAACGGCGCCCGCACGTCCCGCCTGTGCGACGATGTGCGCTTCGCGCTCATGGTGCTTGGCGTTGAGGACCTCATGCGGGATGCCCTGCTTCTCAAGCAGGCGCGCAAGGCGCTCAGAGCTCTCGATGGAGACGGTGCCTACCAACGTGGGCTGGCCGTGATAGTGGCGCTCGGCCACGTCTGCGGCCACCGCTTTGAACTTGGCGTCGACGCTGCGGTAGATGAGGTCGTTGCGGTCATCGCGTACAACCGGGCGGTTTGACGGGATTGCCATGACGGGCAGCTTGTAGGTCTGCCTAAACTCGCCATCCTCGGTCATGGCGGTACCAGTCATGCCGCTGAGTTTCTCGTACAGGCGAAAGTAGTTTTGCAAGGTGATGGTTGCCAACGTCTGGTTCTCCTCGCGCACCAGCACGCGCTCCTTGGCCTCCAACGCCTGGTGCAGGCCCTCGGAGTAGCGCCGTCCCTCCATGATGCGGCCGGTGAACTCGTCGACAATCTTCACCTCGCCGTCAATCACCACGTAATCGACGTCCTTCTTAAAGAGGAACTGTGCCTTCAAGGCCTGCTGCAGGTGGTTGACAAGCTGCCCTGACGGGTCGGCGTACAGGTCCTCGATGCCCAGCAGCGTCTCGACTTTGTGCAGGCCCGCCTCAGTAGCAAAGATGGTGTGTTTGCTCTCCTCCATCTCAAAGTCGGCACCGTTGCGCAGGTTTGGCAGCACGCGCGCGAACTTGTTATAGGTCTCGGCCGCACGTGTGCCGATGCCGCTGATGATGAGCGGCGTACGCGCCTCGTCGATGAGGATGGAGTCTACCTCGTCGACGATGGCGAAGTGATGGCCGCGCTGTACCCGGTCGCCCGCCCGCGAGACCATGTTGTCGCGCAGGTAGTCAAAGCCAAACTCGGAGTTGGTGCCGTAGGTTATGCTGGCACGATAGGCCGGCAGCTTGTCCGGCGGCTTCATGCCCGCCTGGATAAGCCCCACGTCCATCCCCAAAAAGCGGTAGATCCTGCCCATCCACTCGCTGTCGCGCTTGGCGAGGTAATCGTTAACGGTAACCACGTGTACGCCGGTGTCGGGCAGCGCGTTGAGGTAGCCGGCGAGCGTTGACACAAGCGTCTTGCCCTCACCGGTCTTCATCTCGGCGATCTGGCCCGCGTTGAGCGCCATCGCGCCAATGAGCTGTACGTCAAAATGCCGCATGCCCAGCGTACGGACCGACGCCTCGCGCACCGTCGCAAACGCCTCAGGCAGCAGCGCGTCAAGCTTCTCGCCGCCTGCCAACCGCTCACGCAGCAGCACGGTCTGCGCCGCCAGCCCTTCGTCGTCCTTCTTCTTGATCTCCGGCTCGAAGCTGTTCACCCGCTCTACAACCGCCTCGAACCCCTTAAGTTGCTTGCCCTCACCCATCGAGAGCAGTTTTGAGAAGAACCCTGCCATGTCTCTATACTTTCCCTTGTGCCAATATCCCCGCATCTGCAGAGAAGTACTGGCAGTCGTATGTCGCAAACGTGTGTCAACCGCAGCAAAACCCGCCCACGGTCAACCCCCATACTTTACCACACGCACCCCTGCCTATGGGTAACACTCTCGCAATCAGCGGCAAACAACACAGCAGACAGTGCCGCATCGCCATCGCGCCGCCACAGGGCAGTGCGGGGTGGGCAAGGGGGAGCCTTCTGGCAGGTCTCCACAACTCCTGCGCCAACAGGTACGCCAGAAGGCTCCTGCCTGCCCACACCCCTCCCGTTGGGCGACCATAACGCACCCGGCGGGGCGGGTGCAGCGGGACGGCCGCAGCATCGACCCCGCCCGCCCTTCTCCGCTAGTCCTTGTCCTGTATGAGGGTTTGGAAGAGGGCAGTCGTGCTTTGCGATGGGAGGATGCCTAACTCTTCGGTGAGGTACTTCTTGCAGGCAAAATAGGTCTTGAGGGCCGAGGTGCGCTGGCCCGACTTCATCTGTGCGTCCATGAGGGCACGGTAGACGTCCTCGCGCGAGCGGTCGCTGTCGTAGGCCTTGCGCGCGAACCAAACGGCGTTGGAGAGGTTGCCCATCTCGGCGAAAAGCTGTGATGCCGTGAGCATCGCGTCGACCATGAGCGAACGAAAGCGCTGCTGATGGCCCACAACAAACTCGTCGTTGCCGCCGCT
>JAITNB010000055.1 GCA_031290695.1 Coriobacteriales bacterium
AGCCGCTCAAAGTTGGTGTAGTTGCTGGGGTCGTCCTTGACCGCCTGCTGGTACTTCTCGAGCGTTGACTCGTACATGCCCGCGAGGTCCAGATCGGAGGCGGCACTGGTGTTGGCGGTCGAGCCGTCGGCGGCGGTGTCGGCGGTGTCGGCGGTGTCGGCGTTGGCATCGGTCGAGCCCGTGGGGTCGCCCGTGGGGTCGCCCGTGGTGGCTTGCTGCCCCGCACAGGTCAAAAGCGACGCTCCGGCGGGAACCATAAGCCCCAACACGAGGACGACGCAGATGACAATGGTTCCCACCTTCATGATGGTGCTCTGCTTCTTGTTTGCTTTCTTTATTGCCACGCGTGCTCCTTACCTGTGGTGCAAGCTACGCTTGCGTTAGTGTATGATGTGGGCCTCGCCCACAGGGATCCTCGGCGCTATGCACCAAGGATGACAGTGCGAGCACTGTCACTTTCGCAACTTGAGGCGCATCTCCTCGGCGCGGGCGAAGACGCGCTCTACGTCCACGGCGTGGCGATGTACACCATCATACAGGATGTCGCCGTCTATCATCGTCATGAGCACCGTCTCCTGCGAGGCCGTGTGCACGATCGCCGAGTTGGGGTCGTGCGTGGGGGCCTGGTTGGAGTTGGAGAGGTCCAGCGCGATAATGTCGGCCTTCTTGCCTACCTCAAGCGAGCCCACCTCGTCATCCATGCGCAATGCCTCGGCGGCCCCCAGGGTCGCCAGGTGTATCATCTGCGCCGCCGTGAGAAAGTTGCTGCGCGTACCCAGCGCACGTTGCAGCAGCATACCCAAGCGCATCTCGGCGATGGGGTCGGTGGCATCGGTGGCGGCCGGCGAATCGGTGCCAAGCCCCACCCGTATTCCCGCCTTGAGAAACTTCGTGAGCGGCGCCACGCCCATCGCGAGCTGCGCGTTGCACCGCGTACATACCGCTATGGCGATGTCGTACTCCGCGAGCTTCTCTATGTCGGCGTCATCGACCTGCACGCAGTGGATGGCAAGCACGTTGGGCGCCTGAAACACCCCCCAGTTGAGGATGTAGCGTACCGGGCTCACGCCGGTGGCAAGCCACGGCGGCATGTCGATACCGTAGCCGCGCTCCTGCTCGGTTGAATGCACGGAAAAAGGCGAGGACCCATAGCGGATGAACTCGTATTCCTCGCGACTGCCGGCGAGATGCACCGCCAGCGGTGTGCCGTCACCGGCATAGGCGGCCACACGCTCAAACACAAGCGGGTGGCAGGCGTAAAGCGCGCTCGGCGCAATACCGATGTGGATGCGGTTGGGATCAGAGGTAGTGCGCCATGCCTCGATGTCGGCAAAGGCGGCCTCGAGCACCGCGTCGACCTCGTGGCGGTCCATCGTGCCCACCTCGCGGTAGATGTTGCCCCGCAGCCCCACAGCCTGGGCAGCAACCCGTGAGGCGCCCGTCTCGGTTATGTCGGCGATGGTCGTGATCCCGCTGCGCACGGCCTCAAGGCTGCCCAGCAAGGCGGAGTCCTCCCAGTCCTGGAGGGTGAAGAGCTTCTCCTTCGCGGCGATATGCAGCTTCCAGGCCGCATAAGGCACGTCGTTGATAAGCCCCCGCATGGCCGAATATTCCAGATGCGTGTGCGCGTCAACAAAGCCTGGCATCAGGGCCGCCAGCCCAAAGTCGCGCGTCTCCTCGTTAGGATACCGGGTCTTGAGTTTAGTGGCATAACCAATGTCCTCGATGCGGCCGTCACGCACGAGTATCGCGCCGTTCTCTATATGGGGCCTGCTCACAGGAAGCACATAGCGGGCAACCAGTAACATACCAACCTCCTACCGTCGCCATCTTTGGAGTGCGTCCTACTATACCACGCTCGCGCGCATTCGCAGGTTACGGCGGGGTGACAGGCAGGAGAGGGACGCTCCTTGGCGCGTGCGTCCCTCTCCCCCACTTCACAGTACGCAGTCGTGGTCGCTGTGAGCCTCTACCAGGACGACCTTGCGGTTTTGGGTGGCGATGTTGGGCAGGTAGTTGCCGCTGGCATCGAACTCCTCAAGGTGCCAGCGGTCAAAGTACGCTTGGCCCTCTGTCTCCATCTGCCCGCGGGGCGCGCCCAGCTCAACCAGCAGGTCGCACACGGCCTGGGCGCGTGCCTGGGAGAGCTCATAGGCAGCATCTGTGTTACTGTCGCCCCAGAAGGTCGCCGTGGTACCCACCAGGTGCACCTGCAGGGCGGGATTCTGGGCGAGCAAGCGCGCATAGGGACGCAAAATCGCGCGCGCCTCATCGGGATCGAGGAAGACGGCCTCGTTGGGCACAAAATGCAAGGTGCCCTCGTCAAAGAACACCGGCGCATCTGCTTCTATGAGCTGCGGCAGCGGGTCGGGCTCAAGGTCGACGGTACTCACCAAAGGTAGGCCGGCGATCACCGCTGTGCCTGGCGCGTCGTCATGAAAGGTCACCGAGCCGCCGCCGCGGGTGATGATGGCCGCCCATATGTCCCTGAGGCTGTTGCGCTGGCGGTTGGTGAGCGGCGCTTGCGGCGCGGCCACGTCACCCATGCCAAACCAGTCGATGCTTACACCGTCGAGTGACACCAGCGCCTCGATATACTCAAGGTAGCCCGCCACATCGTTGGGCCAGGCATAGATCATGTCCTCCTGCGTGAAGCTCAGGGGACCCACAGTTGCCAGACCCGAGTCAACCACCACAATATGCCGCTCCCCTGCGGGCGCAGACGCCAACGCCCTGTTGGCAAGGCGCAGCGCCTCCAAGGGGTCGCTCTCGGGCGTGGTGGCAACAATCTGGGTCGCATACAGCTCCAAAAGCCCGTTGACCCAAGCCGCGTTCTCCTCATCACGCACCCGTTGCGTGGGGGCGTCGGAGCCCACAATGGCGCCGGCGCCGTCAAAGACCGTCGGTTGCCCCTCAACGGTCACAAAGGCGACATACCCACGGGTCTGGGCGGCCGTCGTGAGCAGCGTCGCGAGATACGGGTACTGCTGCGTCTGCGGCGCGTTGGCATGGTTGCCCACCACAACGATGACCGAACAGGGCT
>JAITNB010000064.1 GCA_031290695.1 Coriobacteriales bacterium
GTCAAAATCACGTCCTGATGAGGTCACGCCGGGAAGGTCGGGGAAGACAACGCCGTAATTTCCGCCTTCTTCTTCAATAAGAGCGATATACCGTTTCATGTCCCAACCCTTCATTTCAACCCCGCCTGCTTTAAAATGCTCATCGCTGTTCCTTTTGGTAAATCCCCGGTGTGTTTAGGAACCACGACCACCCCCAGTCTTGTCTTGTGTGTGAATACATGATGGCTTCCAACTATGCGGTCAAGCGTCCAGCCTTCTTTTCTTATCATCGTAATAAGCTCGCTGGCGGTATAGACAGTCCCCACATGAATCACCTTTCTTTAATAGTATACACACTACAATACACACTTACAAGACATCGAATATGATATTCCTCCTCTATATATGATAACTATTTATATACTATTATACAATCAGTATTTTGAAGACTATACGAGACAGCAAAGGTAAGTCGGGCCTTACGAAGGCATAAGGATGTAGAAGATCAGGAAGCTTATCGCGGCGATTGCCAGCGCGACGGCGCCACACGCGAGCGCCATGAGGAGCTTCTTGAGGGTGAAGTGCTCTCTCTCGTGCGCGATGCGCTCCTCGTCGCGGGGTGTCCCCTCAAGGAAGGCGACTATCTCAGAGTAGGTTCGCACGTTGTTGTTGCTCTTCAGCCTCTCGACTATGACAGCTGCGACCAATGTGACGGCATACAGAGCGAGTGGGAGGATAAGCCCGATAAGGCCCCAGTATTTGAGACAGGGGAGGATGAGGAATGCTGTTATGACTATACCAATCAGCATGACCCAACTTAAGGTATTTATCCTGTTTGCGTCGATTGTCTTCTTCATCGTCTCCACGTCTCCCTTGACCAGGTCGTCCAGCGTTACGCCAAAGAGGGTGCTTAGAAGGAGCAGGCTCTGGATGTCGGGATAGGTCCTGTCGGTCTCCCAATTGGATATTGTCTGCCGCGAGACATATATCCTGTTGGCCAGCTCCTCTTGGGAATACCCTTTGACCGAGCGGTGCTTCTTGATCTGCCTGCCGAGCTCCATCACGCTCCCTTCATCGCTTGCAGACTACACTATTCAAGGGTTTGGCGCTGCCAAAAGACTTTATAATGCGGGTTCTCTATGTGTCAAAGATAGGGGAAAGGCTTCGCACTTATTTCATGTTCATTGCATTGCTTCGAATAGCGTGAATACGATAGGGTTCTCGCCAACGAAAAGTCTACCAACATCTTGGATATTGCGGTGTTTCTCAGAGGTGGAGAACTCGTAGGAGATGAGGGCTTTCTCCCGTACTCATAACAGGCAAGGAGCTTATGGGGTAGCAACCCGCTGTTGCTGTGAGGAGATGCCTTGATTGGAGAAGGCCTGGCCTTCTCCGCAGGTTCCTATTGCTTTAGGGCTGTGGCGGTTGTGGGAATGAGCGTGCCGTCTTGCAGCGTGAGGATGGAGGTGGCCTGGTGGGCCAGGGTGTGGTCGTGGGTTGCGAAGATGAGGGCGCGGCCCTCCTGGGTGCAAGCGAGGAGGGTCTGGGCAACAGTTTGGGCGCTGGTGGTGTCGAGGTCGTTGGTGGGCTCGTCGGCGAGCAGGATGGGCGGGTCGAGGAGCAGGGCACGTGCAACGGCGACCCGGCGCTTTTGGCCAACGCTGAGCTGGTGGGGGTAGTGATAAAGCCGATGTTCGAGACCCAGTGCAGTGAGGAGCTCCTCGGCGCGCTGGGGGAGGTCGCCGGAGATCTTCTTGAGATGTGCGCGGTCCTGTGGCTGCGTGAAGCTTGCGGGGACCAGAACGTTCTCGATGGCGCGCAGCGAGCCGATGAGCTGCGTGTGCTGGAATATGAACCCAAAGGTGAGCTGGCGCACACGGGCGCGCTCGCGGGGGCTCAGGGCATCGGTGTCGCGTCCCTGCAGGGTGAGCGAGCCCTCGGTCTTTTGCATGAGGAGGCCGAGGATGGAGAGCAGGGTCGACTTGCCGGTACCCGATGGGCTCATGAGGGCGACGCTCTGGCCGGTGTGAAGCTCAAGCGAGGCGCCGTCAAGTATCCATTCGTCCGCGAAGCGCTTACGGATGCCCTGTGCGGAGAGCAGCGGTGCTGGTTGGCAGGTGTCAAGGAACACGTCCCCCTGACACACCTGGCACACCGGTGCAGGCGCCGCAGATGCCGCTGTCGCCGTGCCCTGCGAGGCCTGTGGTGTCTGCATACCCATCCCCCCCTCCCTACCCGATGTCCACGTGCTGCAAGGCGACCGACGGGTCGATACGGGCGATGCGCCTGAGCGGCACGATGACCGCCAGTGCCGCCATCGCAAGGAACAGCAGGGCGAGGATGCCTCCTGCCGCAAACATGAGGAGAGCCGTGGGCGCGATATAGGGGAAGGCGTCGCCGGTGGCAAGCTGGCCAAGCAGGAAGCCATAGAGCACGGCTCCGGCGGCAAGGCCCGCGGCAACGCCGGTGACGGTGAGCAGCACCGCCTCGCCGCCAATGAGCGCCCTGAGGTTGCCACGCGTCGCGCCCAGCGCCCGGTACAGCGCGAACTCGTTCTTGCGGTCCCAGGCCATCGAATAGAACCGCGCGAAGAGCTGCAGGAGCGAGGCACCCGCCATGACGAGGCCCGCCCCCAGCAGGATGTTGAAGACGGTTTGAAGCTGCTGTTGCGCGCGCGCAATAACCGCGCTGCGTTCCAGCACCTTGACATCGCCCAGGGCGGCCAGACGCCACGCGACCCGGTCCTCATAGCCCGGTGCCACATCGACCAGGATGGCCGACACCAGCTGCGACGGCTGCCCGTACTGCTCCCAAAAATGCCCGTACCCCTCGATCTGCTGCGAGGCCTGCCGCGCAACGTCGATGTCGATGAGAATGGCGCTGTCGAGGTCGGTACCCGAGGGTGCCAGCGTCGCTACGACCGTGACCGCAGTACCCAGCACCTCGCCGCGCCCGTCAACAAAGCCGTCCACCTTGCTACCCAGGATAACCTGCCCCTGCGCAAGGGGCCCGGCGAGCGCGGTGGCACCGGCATCGGTGCCGGCATCGCTGACAAGCGAGCCAATGAGCCAGTCGGTGCGTGCGTCAAAGCCAATGAGCCTCGTAGGCTGCAGGGCCGAACAGCAGGAGGCATCGAGCGTCTGGCTGTAGAACTGCCCCGTCACACGCGTAACCCCCTCGATTGCCGCCGCCTCAGCGACCAGGCCCTTATCCATATACATGGTCGCCGGAGCGCCGGTGAATAGCAGGTCCGCGTCGCTCACCAGCGACTGCGCGTTCGTGGGGACCACCACAAAGTACGCCCCGCCCCGCTCCTGCGCCGTCGCCACACCACGCTGCACGCCCAGCGAGATGAGCGAGAACGCGAACAGCACCGCCACCCCCACGAGAACCGTGAGCACGACGCTGGCACTCTGCACCTTGCGCATACGGATACTATGCAGAATGAGTTTTAACATGAGGGCCTCTGGAGGCTCAATCGTCCAGCTTGGGCTTGCTGGCAAGGGCTGGGCTGGCCTTTATGCATTGGATAAGTGCGGTGACCACCACGACCGTTGTCACCGCGTCGACAAACAGCGCGGTGGTGTGACAGGCCATCTGCTCCATCGCGCACAGGCCGATGCCCCACGGCGTGGTGAGGAAGGTCGCACACAGGGCGAGAAGCGCGGTCGAGAACGCGGCGACACGGCGGCCCTCCTTGGTCTTGAGGGCAAACTGCATCGCAGCTACCAGCAGCCCGGCGGCGAAGATGGCCGTCGTCGCCACATAGGTCCAGTGGCACTTCATGGGTATCTCGCCTGTCTCACATTGCAGCATGTGGTCGCAGCCACCCAGGAGGATGCTTGCCAGCAACCCGGCAAGCATCCCTGCAAAGGTGACCGCAGCCGTGACGCGATAGGCTGTGGTGCTCAACGGCCTTCTCCCTTGCCTTTAATCGCCGTAGTAGGCGACCATCTTGTCGCATAGGCCGT
>JAITNB010000093.1 GCA_031290695.1 Coriobacteriales bacterium
GACGCAGAGCCTCAGTGGTTGGGATAAGTGCGCTATAATACAGGCACCCGATTAACCGTGATACGAAAGGTTCTTCCATGTCAGGACACTCTAAGTGGGCTACCACCAAACATCGCAAGGCCGCGCAGGACGCAAAGCGCAGCGCGGTCTTCTCCAAGCTTTCACGTAACATCACCGTTGCCGCCAAGGAGGGGGGCGACCCCAACCCCGACAACAACGCCTCGCTAGCGGCGGCCATCGCCAAGGCCAAGGGGTACTCGCTTCCCAAAGACAAGATCGACGCCGCCATCAAGAAGGCCTTTGGCAGTGGCAGCGACGGCGCCAACTACGAGAATGTCGTCTACGAGGGATACGGCCCGGCCGGCGTCGCGGTCTACATCGAGGCGCTTACCGACAACCGCAACCGTACTGCCGCCGACGTGCGCTCGGCCTTTAGCCACAGCGGCGGCAACCTGGGAACCACCGGGGGCGTCGCGTTCCAGTTCGAGCGCAAGGGTCAGCTCACCATCGACAAGGCGCAGTCGCCCAACGAGGACGAGTTCATGATGCAGGTCGCCGAGGCCGGGGGAGACGACTACGAGGACGCCGGCGACGAGTGGGTCATCCTTACGGCGCCCGGCGGGCTTGCCACGGCGCGCAAGGGGCTGGAGGACCAGGGCATCGAGGTGAGGGGCTACGAGCTCATCATGCAGCCCACCACCCCCACCGAGGTAACGGTGAGCGACGCCAAGAAAGTCATGCGCCTCATCGACAAGCTCGAGGAGTTGGAAGACCTGCAAAACGTCTACCACACCATGGATATCACCGACGAGATCGCCGCCGCGCTGGACGAGTGACGCAGCTGGTGCCCTAAAGGACCGAGTAATTCAAGCAGGCACGCTTGCGCGACAGGCGTGCCTTTCCTGTTATATGGGTGGGGGTGAGCCTGAGAATCGCCACCGTAGCGAGCCCAACCGCGATAAAATCGGTGACCACCTCCGCAGGAAGGCTGCCGTCTGAGAACCGGTCGACCAGGGCAGTGAGTATGCGCAGCCTCTCGCCCTCATCCTCGACGACCGTCATCTCGCCATGCACGACGGCAGACGAGAAGGCCGTGGTGAACTGCTCGTAGATGACGTCGGCGGTCTGTGTGACAAAATACGACACCTGTGGATTGGCACGTATGTTGTCGAGCTTCTCGCCTTCGGTGCCCGTGTGAAAGTAGAGGTTCCCGTCCTCAAGCAGCACATGATTGAGCGCTGCGGTAGCGGGACGGCCCTGTTCGTCGACGGTTGCCAACACCCCGTGCTCCGTCTCGCGGATAATCTCGTAGGCCTTCTCCTGTGAAAGCGCACGACTTTCTCTCCTCACCACTCCACGCATGCCGTCTCCCTACTCTGAGGTTGCGGTCTGGGAACCTTAAAAAGCCCTCTTCATTCTCGCAGACCATCAAACTCCCAAACTTGATATTTGTCAATATTGACGCATATCAATTACAGGAACATGCCCACATCCTAGCATAGATACCAACCGGAAAAAGGGGAGTCAGGTTGCCATGGTGTCATATGTCTCAAAAGGCATAGCGTCTGTTGTCGTTGGTCTGGCCGCCGCCCTTCAATTATTTGAGCTTATGGATAATAGCGCGCCACTCCTGCGGCCACCCGGCGCCGGCGATGAGAAGACCTTCCTCTCGAAGTGCATACGCTGCGGCAAGTGCGCCCTTGCCTGCCCCTATGAGGTCATCAGGCTCGGTGGCTGCGACGACGGCGTTAACGGCGGCACGCCCCACCTCAAGCCGCGCGCCGGCGCCTGTCGTCTGTGCAATGGATTCCCCTGCACCACTGTCTGTCCTACCGGCGCGCTCGAACCCATCACCAACAAGCATGACGTGCGCATGGGGCTTGCTATCATCGACCGTGACCTTTGTGTTGCCCTCAAGGGCATACGCTGTGAGGTCTGCTATCGCGTCTGCCCCCTCATCGACGAGGCGATCACCATCAAATACGCCCTCCGCGAAGGCGACGATCGCCATGCGATATTCGAGCCGGTTATCAACAGTGACGTATGCACAGGCTGTGGCATCTGCGAGGAACGCTGCGTCATAGACAGCCCGGCAGTGGCAATCAGGGTCAAGCCCCAGGAGCTATGGGACCGGTTCTAGCCTGGGGAAGAAACAAACGGGAAGCAATGCAGGAGCACCGCAGGAGACAGAGAAGGAGTGACTATGGACGTAACAAGGAGGAGCTTTATCAAGGCGGCAGCAGTGGGGATGGCCTGTGCTGCGGCAGGGGTCACGGCTGGTTGCACGCCCAACCAGTCAGGTGATGTTGACGGCGCTGGGGAGGCCGTCAAGACCAAGGCGGTCTGCCGCTTCTGCGGCACCGGCTGCGGCGTCATCTGCGAGACACAGGACGGTAGGCTTACCACCACCTATGGCGACCCTGACAACCAGTCGAACAAGGGCCTCAATTGCATCAAGGGCCTCTACCTCGCCAAGATACTCTACGGGGAGGACCGCCTCACCAAGCCGCTCATCCGCGATGACAACACCACCAAGGGAACGGCCAGTGGCCTGAGGGAAGCCACTTGGGAAGAAGCCCTCGACCTGGTTGCCCACCGTCTCAGGATCGCCTGGCTGGCCGACAAGGCTCGCATTGCGTTCTGGGGTTCTGGCCAACAGCCCATCACCGAGGGTTATGTGACCGCCAAGTTCTGGAAGGCGGGGCTTCTGAGCAACAACATCGATCCCAACGCCCGTCTGTGCATGGCGAGCGCCGTGGTCGCCTTCATGAATGTCTTTCAAACCGACGAGCCTATGGGCTCCTACGCCGACCTCGACGAGGCCGACGTGTTCGTGACCTGGGGCGCCAACATGGCAGAGGCGCACCCCGTGCTCTACTCGCGCCTCACTGCCCGCAAGGTCGCAGACAGCAACGTTAAACACTACGACCTCACCACCTTGCGCACCCGCACGAGCGAGACAGCCAACAAGGTGCTCGTCTTCACACCCGGCACCGACCTCGCCATCGCCAACTGCATCTGCAACTACCTTCTCCAAAACGACCTCTATGACCACGAGTTTGTAGCCGCCCACGTTCAGTTCAAAGAAGGCGCGGAGAATATCGGGGACGCCTATGAGGACGCCTATGATGCCAGCGAGCAGGGCCAGAAGGTCAACGACGTGAAGCCTGTCGACCTTGCCCAATTTGCCGCGCGTATGAGCAAGTACACCTTTGAGTACGTCGCGCAGTTGAGCGGTGTAGCAGCCGCCGACCTTGAGGAACTCGCGAAGCTCTTTGCAAACCCGAGCACGCGCATCATGTCGCTATGGACGATGGGTGTGAACCAACACAACCGTGGCACCTGGATGAACCACTGCATCTACAACATCCATCTGCTCAGCGGCAAGATATCCAAACCGGGCAGTGGCCCCTTTAGCCTCACAGGACAGCCGAGTGCCTGTGGCACGGCCCGCGAGGTAGGCCTGTTCGCCCACCGTCTTCCGGCCGACCTCGTGGTCAACAACCCACAGCACCGCCGCTATGCCGAGGCCATCTGGGACCTGCCCTCTGGTTACCTCGACGCTATCCAGGCGCCGGGCTTTCATACGGTGAAGATCTTTCGCGAGCTCTCCAAGGGGAATATGGACTTCCTGTGGTCGGCTGCCAACAACTGGGCGGTCTCGATGCCCAACCTCACACGCTTCCTGGGCAAGGCACCCGAGTACCAGGGCATCATCGACACCTTCATCGTCGTCAACGAGGTCTACCCCACGCTCTCGACCCAGTATGCCGACGTGGTGTTCCCCGCGGCCATGTGGGTGGAGCGTGAGGGCCAGTACGGCAACGCCGAGCGTCGCACCGCCATCTTCGAGAAGGCGGTCGATCCTCCGGGTGAGGCCAAGTGGGAGGTCTGGATAATGGCGCAGGTCGCCAAGCGCGTGCTGGCAAACACGAAGATAGGAGGCACGCCCGCGTTTGAACAGCTCTTTGGCTTTATCTGGAACAGCGAAACCAACGACCTCGACGGGGACGCGCGCGACATCAACCGGCGTATCTTCGAGGAATACCGCATCTTCTCAAACCCCGAACTTCTCCCCGCTGCGCAGGCAATAAATGCTAATACAGAAAGCAAGTTTGAGACAGGCTTGAAGATGGAGGCCAAGCAGCTCGCCCCCTACGACGAATACCTTGAGAACAACGGCCTCACCTGGCCGGTGCGGGAGGTCAACGGTCGCTGGCTTGCCACTACGTGGCGTTTTGCCAACGGTGCGCAGGAGGAGGGGTTTGACCAGATAGGTATCGAGCAATACGGCGATCAGGGCCTACCCGGTAATGTGAGCTTCTACAAGAGCGCCGGCAAAAAGCCGTCTGCCGTGTTCAGGCCATACGAGCCACCGGCCGAGGTACCCGATGTCTCATACCCCTTCTGGTTCTGCACCGGCCGTCTGCTTGAACACTGGCATACCGGCTCGATGACCCGCCGTGTTCCCGAGCTCGCGACTGCCCTGCCCGAGGCGCTTCTTGAGATGAACGATGAAGACTGCACATCCCTGGGCATCGTCAACGGCGACCGCGTTAAAGTCACGTCGCGCCACGGCAGTTTCGAGATAACCGTAAGCACCGCCAAACGCATGGCCCCATCCCCAGGCACGGTGTTCGCCCCCTTCTTTGCCGAGGAGGCGCTCATAAACCTCGCCGTCGAAGACTACTACTGCCCCCTCTCCAAAGAGCCCGACTTCAAAAAGACCTGCGTCAAGATAGAGAGAGCATAGAGAGGGAGGCGTGCATGGTCATCTCAAGTTACGTCCTGGATACCCTGCCAAAACGCAGTGACGAAGCAGCACAGGCGGTTGTGCAACACCCTGGTGTCGAATTGCATGTGCGGGAGGACACGAAGCTTGTGGTGACCATCGAGGCCCCCAGCATCGACGCAACCTATGAGGTCGCCACTGCCCTCTCCCAAACTGCCGGTGTGCTTACTACCAGCCTCGTGTACTGCAACTTTGAAGACGAGGCCCGGTGAGGGGCAGCATCAATATTGTGCGCCATGTGGTGCAATGTGTGGTACTGGCATTGTTTCTTGTACCGGGCATCGTCCATATGCTCACGGGTGCTCTGTCCGCAGAGGGCATCTTCTATGGGACCCTCTCGTCATCGACCGTCCTGCGCCACCTCGTCCTGGCCGACCCTTTTGCCGCCCTTGAGGTACTGGCTGCCTCAAAACAACTGCCAGCCCCCTTCCTGCTCATCGGCGCAGGGCTGGTCGCGTTGTTTTATGCCATCATCCGCGCCCGCGCCTTCTGCGGATGGATATGCCCCGTAGGCCTTTTCATGGAGATCGTGGATGTTATTCCTGGGCGTACCAGGAATAACAAGGCGATCTCTGCGCCCCGCTACACCAAGGTGGTTGTGGCGGGGGGTGTCCTTGTCCTCTCCGCACTCACCGCTCTGCCCGTTTTTGAGCTCGTCTCTCCCATTGGAGCGCTCTCAAGGGGCCTGGTGCTGGGCACCGCCCTGGGGTTCTGGTCGCTCGTGGCCGTCATCGTGTTGGAGTTCTCGTTTTCGGGGAGGCCCTGGTGCCGCTCGTTGTGTCCGCTCGGCGGGTTCTATGAACTCGTGGGGTATCTGGGCTTCGTGCGCATCAAGGCCCACACGGGATGTACGGCGTGTGACCGCTGCAAACAGGTGTGCCTGGCAAACCCGCGCATACTCGACCCAGTTATCACCGGCGAGGCCACCAGCGTTGTGGCCGGAGACTGTATGCTCTGCGCAAGATGCGTGGCAGTATGCCCACACGCGGTTCTCCACACGGGCTTATCCCTTCCCTTTACCTAAGGCAACAGGCACCGTCTCCTCTGTGCTGAGTGCTGTTTGCTCATTTGAGGCAGTATAATGGTCGTGAGGACATCCAACGGGAGGGAGTGACGATGAGCGTTAGGGAGATTGCCTCCTACTTGCAGACCCTCTCGTGCTTCGAGGGCTTGTCGCTGGAGGAGTGCACGGTGCTTGCT
>JAITNB010000109.1 GCA_031290695.1 Coriobacteriales bacterium
ACGGGGGCGCAGGGCGCGGCGGCGGGCAGCATGTCGTGCGCCTCGACGGTACGCGCGACTGTGTGGAGCAACGGGTTGTCAAGCGTTGGTTGTGCCATAGGTACATTCTACGCGAAAGGGGAGGCAAAAGGAGCCGCCCTTTGGGGGGCGGCTCCTTTTGATGCGTGGTTCTTGTGGGACGGGGTGCTTGCGGCCTAGTACATGCCGCCGCCGCCGCCCATGGCACCGGCGAGGGCGCTGAGGTCGGGGCCTTCTTTGGGAATGTCGGTCACGGTGGCCTCGGTGATGAGGATCATCGCGGCTACCGACGCGGCGTTTTGCAGCGCGGTACGGGTGACCTTGACGGGGTCGATGACACCCATCTTGATCATGTCACCGTACACGCCAGTCACGGAGTTGAGGCCTTCGCCAGCGGGGAGCGACTTGACCTTCTCCACAACAACCGAGCCCTCAAAGCCTGAGTTCTGTGCGATAACGCGCAACGGGGCGACCAGGGCGTTGCGGATGATGTTGATGCCCACCTGCTCGTCATCGTCGTCAACCTTGATGGTGTCGAGTGCGGGCAGCGCGTCGATAAGGATCACGCCGCCGCCGGCAACGATGCCCTCCTCAACGGCGGCACGGGTGGCTTGCAGGGCGTCCTCGATACGGGCCTTGCGCTCCTTGAGCTCGACCTCGGTCGCGGCACCCACCTTGATAACGGCGACGCCGCCGGCCAGCTTGGCCAGGCGCTCTTGCAGCTTCTCGCGGTCGAAGTCGCTGTCGGTATTCTCGATCTCGGCCTTGATCTGCTTTACGCGGGCCTCGATCTCGCTCTTGTTGCCGGCACCGTCGACGATGGTGGTGGTGTCCTTGTTCACGCGCACCTTCTTGGCGCGACCCAGCTGGTCGATGGTGGTGGTGTCGAGCTTCATGCCCAGTTCCTCGGTGACAACCTGGCCGCCGGTGATGATGGCGATGTCCTCAAGCATACGCTTACGGCGGTCGCCAAAGCCGGGGGCCTTGACGGCAACGCAGTTGAGCGTGCCGCGCAGACGGTTGAGCAGCACCGTGGCCAGCGCCTCGCCCTCGAAGTCCTCACTGATGATCATCAGCGGGCGGCCTGCCTGCATAACGGCCTCAAGGATGGGAAGGACGTCCTGGATGGACGCGATCTTTTGGGTGGTGATGAGGATGTAGGGGTCGGCAAGGTCGGCCTCCATGCGCTCCATGTTGGTGGCCATGTACGGCGAGACGTAGCCCTTGTCAAACTGCATGCCCTCGACTGTCTCGATGTCGATGCCAAAGGTCTGCGACTCCTCGACAGTGATGACGCCGTCCTTGCCCACGACCTCCATCGCCTCGGCGATCTTCTCGCCAATCGTCGCGTCGCCGGCGCTGATGGCGCCCACGTTTGCGATCTGGTGCTGCTCCTCAACGTCGGTTGCCGCGCCTTTGATGTGCTCGACCACGGCCTCCACGGCCTTCTCGATGCCGCGACGGATCGCCAGCGGGTTTGCCCCGGCGGTCACGTTACGCAAGCCCTCGTTAACGATCACCTGCGCCAGCAGCGTGGCGGTGGTGGTGCCGTCACCGGCGACGTCGTTGGTCTTGACGGCAACCTCTTTAACCAGTTGCGCGCCCATGTTCTCGATGTGGTCCTCAAGCTCGATCTCCTTGGCAACGGTCACGCCGTCATTGGTGATAAGCGGCGCACCATAGCTGCGCTCAAGCGCAACGTAGCGCCCCTTGGGGCCAAGCGTCACCTTGACCGCGTCGGCCAGCTTGGTAACGCCAGCCGCAAGCGTCCCGCGCGCACCCTCGTCGAATGTGATTTCTTTAGCCATAATATGGTTCCTTTCGTTGTGGATAAGTACGGGTTATTTGGCGTATACCGCGTAGACGTCGTCGGCGCGGAGGATGAGGTAGTCTTCGTTATCGACCGTTACCTCGGTGCCGCCATACTTGCTGTAGATCACGCTGTCGCCAGCGGCAACCTGTGGCTTGACAAGGTTCCCGTTGTTGTCGAGCTTGCCCTCGCCCACCGCGATAACGGTGCCGCGCTGCGGCTTCTCCTGTGCGGTGCTGGCAATCAATATGCCAGACGCCGTTGCGGTTTCGGCCTCATCCTGTTTGATGATGACCCTGTCTCCCAATGGCTTGAGATTCATTGACCGTGCCTCCTTTTGTTAACCTGTTCCTTTTGCTGTCTGAGAAGCATTTAGCACTCTAAAGCGCAGAGTGCTAACGTGTGTAATGATAATACTCCTGAGCTGCGGTGTTTCAACCCTGCAACCCCTGTTTTTCTCAGCTTGTTATTGAAATGTAATCTATTGTGGGGTGACTTAGATTCGTTGCCCACAATCCCTTAGTTGACTGCGCCATTGAGGGCAAGTGCTGTGGTGCGGCAGTTAGCGCGCGGTCATGGCGAGCCTTTTGATGATGTCGAGGTCAAGGCCGGTGATCTCGTGGACGAGTTCTGGCCGCAAGCCCTTCTCAAGCGCAGCTGTTGCCGTTGCGACGAGCCCTTGCTCGCGCCCTTCCTTATACGCATATGCTATCTGGCCCTTGCGGTCCTCTTCGGCAAGCTCCCGTGCGCTTATCATGGTCCGCTCCTCACTGCTCAGGTTTCGAAACTCCACTACTTCCAGGGCCTTCCTGATGTAGGCAGGGGCATCGCCTTCGGCCCTGCCCTCCTTGAAGAACCTCTTCCAGTGGGCGATGTTGCCTGCATCTTTTGGCACCTTCTTCGACAGCTCGAAGAACGAGACAGTGAGCAGGGGGCCGTCGCCCAAGGTTCGCGCGTGGTCTCTATCATACAACACATACGACCTCAGCGGGTCGCCGTCTTGCCTGAACAACGCGAAATCCAAGACGTTGATGCCATAAACGGGTACGAGTGAGCTGAACTTCGCGCCATGCACCCCCATCTCCTGCCGCATATGCCCCTTGCGGCCGTAGTTGGACGCAAAGGCGCTGCAGGCCAGATAGAGGGCGCGCTCGCCGGCGGCACGCTGCCTGAGAGGCAAAGAGGGCGGGAGCTTGCGGTTTGGGCTTTAGGCGGGCTTATCTGGTGGGGGTTGGGGCGGTCTTGTGGTTGAGGGGGGGCTTGGCCTTCTCGGCAGGCCCTTCTTCTTTGGAGGTTACATATTGGTCCATGTCGACGGCGTAGGGGAGGCCTTGGGGCATGGGCTCTACAGTGAGGGCGGCGGCGGCGCGTAGTTGGACGAGATGGGCCTCAAAGGCTGCGTTGCGGTTTTGCTCGATGCGGTTGCTTGTGATGCGGTCGAGTATCTCGCTGGGGATGTCCTCGAAGCGCACGGTGCCGCCTTCGCCCGGCTGAAACACGCGTTCGCAATAGATGATGCGCACGCCAAAGCTTGTGACGGAGGGGGCGCTGTACTCTCCGGGGGCAAGGGCCGCGAGGGTTTGAAAGTAGGCGGCGTCAAAGGTGGGGTTGAGCCGGTCCCACCCTGCGTCGCCCATCACCACGTCACCGCCACCGCTGGTGTTGTAGGCTATGAGCAGGTCGTCGAAGTCTGCGCCGCCCTGTAGGGCCGCGTAAGCTTCCTGGGCAAGCCTCATGATGTTGTCTTCGGGCTGGTCGTCGGCTGCGCGAAACAGGAGGTAGGTGGAGCGCTTGCCCGCATACTGGGCGGCCTCGCTGGCCGCCGCCAGCCGCAACTCGTCAGAGCCAAGGCTCCTGGGGGGTGCCACCTGCTCGCGTAGCGCGCTGCGCAGGTGGGAGTCCTCAAGGCTGGCGCGGTACTCCTCCTCGGTAGCAAAGCCCGCAGCAGCTATCCTGGCAAGCCAGTCCTCCGGGGTGTTGTTGGCGTTGCGCGCGATGGCAAGCTCGTTGTTGATGGTGTCCTGGTTGGGCTCGATGCCCCGTTGCGCGGCGTCCTGGCGTATGAGCTCGATATCGACAAAGAGGGAGATAACGTTCTCGCGCAGCCTCACAGGCGTGAGGTTGGCACTGGCGAGCGCCTTGGCCCAGGACTCCTTAGTCTGCATACTCGACTGCGAGCTGCGATAGGCCTCGATGTGGCGCGTGACCTTGTTCTCAAGGATGATTGCGCCGTTGACGGTGGCGGCAACGGCTTCCTGGTCGACCTCATTGGGGAGGGGGTCTTCCTTACAGGCAGGGAGGGCCACCACCACCAAGGCAAGTGCGAGCACAAGCGTAAGCGTTAGGATCGCAGAGAGAAGCGACCACGGCCAGTTGCGTGTTGATGGTTTTGTCTTGGTCAACTTCAAGTTAGTGGCACTGCTTTCTTGTATTGGGACACTATTCTCGCAGATGCGCTTTGGGCTGTGGTGTTATCCACAATAAAAGCAGAACGCGATCCTGTTGGCTATAGGATGGGGCGGTGCGGATGAGGGCGGGAACGCTCTTGTCCACGATCTTGTTTGCGGGTCACTTCTTGTTGGCCTTGCGACGGCTGGT
>JAITNB010000021.1 GCA_031290695.1 Coriobacteriales bacterium
GAGACCAAATCTTCACTTGAACGGCTTAAAATATTGACTACGGTACCAATTTGCTCAAGTCTTCGTTCGTTTACTGCTGCACCTTTGACAATGTACTTCTTGAGCACCGTGTTTGCCCATCGCCTGAATTCAATGGCTTTAGCAGAGTTGGCGCGATAGCCAACTGAGAGGATAACATCAAGGTTGTAGTATTTTACTGGTCGATCAGATTTTGCAATGTGCATTTTTTGCACATTGCTTTCTTCCTCAACCTCGCCGCTTTTGAAGATGTTGTTGATATGCCTGGTAGCACCAGTTCTGTCAATACCAAACAACTCTGCTATCTGCTGATGGGTGGCCCAGACTGTCTCTTGCTCAGGATCAATAACCAGACAGATATCCACATCTTTGACACTAAAGATAACTATCTCATTCTCTGGTTGTGTCATATTAACCTCCATTCCTTATCTCCCTCAGATATTTCAGCGTATATAAATCATCATTTGTCTGCAATCGTCATTATAGGTGTTGCCCACCTTTTATCCGACTGGCAAGTTATAAATGTGTCGCTATAAAGCGATGTTGTTAACAAATTTTAGTACAGTCTTTGGGCAAATGCTTTACACTGTTCTCACAAAGGTTCCTCCCCGCTGACAAGAACCCAGGGGGTTCTTCCCGAAAGGGATAGGTGGGGAGGTCATTTTATACTCGCCCACATTTTTCATATGCCGTTAACCTGGGCGAAATACCGTAGCGGGTACAATCGACTAAACACGGTTAAAGGGAGTCCTGTTGACGGTATCGGCCCTAACTAAAACGGATTGGAACCAGGAGTGGCTTAAGGTCATCGGTGGTGTGCGCACTCCTGATTCGGCAGCGTTTTGGAACGAGAAGGCAACGCGATGCCGCAAGACCGGCCACCTTCTCCATAACAGCGATGACCCCTATGTCCAGACCTTCATAGACTATGCCGGGATCCTGCCTGGCGAGACGATCCTTGACATCGGATGCGGCCCAGGGGCGCTTGCTATCCCCTTGGCCAAGGCCGGCCACCCGGTCACCGCAGTGGACTTCTCTCAGAAGATGCTTGCCATCCTGTTCAAGGGTGCCCACGGGCAAGGAGGGCTTGACATAACGCCGATGCTCGCCGACTGGCGCGATGACTGGGAGACGAAAGGGATAGAGTGCGCCGATGTGGTGCTTGCCTCACGCTCTATAGCTGCCAGTGACCTGGAGACGGCCATCCACAAGGTGAACAAATGGGCGCGCCGACGCGTCTGCATCTCGACCGCAGCCTGTGGCAGCCCCTGGTTCGACCGCGTGTTGGAAAACGCGCTCGGGCGGCATATCTGCCAGCATTCCAACTTTGCCTACTGCATGAATATCCTGTTCTCCATGGATATGCGCCCAGAGCTGCGGTTCATCGACAGCCCCAAGGATGAGAGCTGGCCCACCCGTGATGCCGCGGTTGCCGCCATCCTCAAACACGTCGCCCCCCTTGCCCCTGCCGAGGAGCCGCGCTTTGAGCGATACCTCGCAAAACACCTGATTGAGGCCACGGTCGATGGCGACCCCTGCCACCATGTATGGAAGCGCGATTACATCCGTGTAGTCGAATGGGCCTTCATCGCATGGGAGAAGCTCCAGTAAAAGCGTTCTTCTTGGCAGTGCCCCTTGACAAAAGTTTTGTTGAGAGGAAAATATACTCAAGTAATTTTAACTAATATCTTTAAGTATCTTGAAGGGACCAACATGGCAGAACGCACGTTTGAGAAAGTGCAGCAGGTGCTCGTGGATGGGCTGGGGGTCAGCCCAGAGGCCGTGACCCTTGAGGCAACCATCAATGACGATCTGGGGGCAGACTCGCTGGACGCGGTCGAGATCATCATGTCGCTTGAGGAGGAGTTCGACCTTGAGATCGAGGCAGCCACAGCCGAGACCCTTATTACCGTGGGCGACATCGTGGCCCTCGTCGACTCCCTCAAGGCATGACCGACCTCGAACATCTGGTCCGCGTTTTTGAGGAGCACGGCCTCACCCGCCTTGAGTACGAGCAGGACGGGCTGCGCGTCGCCCTTGAGAAACAGGCGGCCGCCACTCCCCTGCCGCCTTTTGCCCCCCCGTTGCCCACGGTCTCTCCGCAGGCCACCGGCCTACAGCTAACAGGCCAGACGACAGCCGAAACAGCCGAGGCAACCGGCATCGAAGGCACCACCAGGGTAACGGCCCCGCTCGTGGGCGTGGTCTACCGCTCGCAGGACCCCAGCACGCCGCCGTTTGTGACTGTTGGCGCACAGGTACGACAGGGCGACACCCTCTGCCTTATCGAAGCCATGAAGCTGTTCAACGAGATAACGGCGCCCTGTGACGGCACGGTGCTCGAGATACGCTTCGAGGACGGTGAGCTCGCAGAGTACGGGGCCCACCTGCTCACACTGGGATAACGCGATGCTCAAGCGCATCCTGGTAGCCAACCGCGGAGAGATTGCCGCGCGCATCCTGCGGGCATGCCGCGAGATGAACATCGAGACGGTCGCCGTCTTCTCCGAGGCCGACCGCGGCTCGCTGTTCACCACACTGGCAAACCGCGCCGTCTGCATCGGTGCCCCCCATGCCTCCCAGAGCTACCTCAACCAGGATGCCATCATGACCACTGCCCTGCACACCGGCTGCGACGCGGTACACCCCGGCTTTGGCTTCCTCTCCGAGAATCCCGCCTTCGCCCAGCTTGTGGAGACAAACGGGCTCACCTTTGTAGGCCCGTCCTCAAGCACCATCTCCCTGCTGGGCGACAAGAGCGCCGCCCGCGGCCTCATGCGACAGCACGGCATACCCGTGGTGCCTGGCTCGAACGGCACCGTCGCCACTGCAGAGGAGGCCCTTGAGGTGGCGCGCGCGCTGGGATTCCCCGTACTCGTCAAGGCCGCTGCCGGCGGTGGCGGGCGCGGTATGCGCCGGGTGGATAACGAGGGGCAGATGGGCACGGGCTTCTCCGCAGCCTGTGCTGAAGCGCTTGCGTGCTTTGGGGACGCCCAGGTCTATGTGGAGAAGCTCGTTGTCAATCCTCGGCACATCGAGTTCCAGATACTCGCCGATGCGCACGGCGCGACCATACACCTGGGGGAGCGCGACTGCTCGCTGCAGCGCAACCATCAAAAAGTGTTGGAGGAGGCACCTGCACAGGTGCTGGACGACGAGATGCGCACGGCGATGGGCGCGGTTGCAGTAAAGGCGGCACAGGCGGCAGGGTATGTAAACGCCGGCACCGTCGAGTTCATTGTGGACGGCGATGCGTTCTACTTCATCGAGATGAACACGCGCATCCAGGTCGAGCATCCGGTGACCGAGATGGTAACGGGCGTCAACATCGTGCGCGAGCAGATACGCATCGCCTCCGGGCTGCCGTTACGGTTGACGCAGGAGGAGGTTGTGATCGACGGCCACGCCATCGAGTGCCGCATCAACGCCGAGGAGCCCGCGCATGGGTTTAGGCCCTGCCCGGGGACGGTCGAGCACCTGCACCTGCCCAACGGCTTTGGCGTGCGGGTTGACACCGCGTTGCATGCCGGCTGCACGTTGAGCCCCTATTACGACTCGATGATCGCCAAGGTCATCGTGCATGGGCATACGCGCAACGAGGCGATCCTGCGTATGCGCCGCGCATTGGAGGAGACCGTGATCTCGGGTGTCAAGACCAATGTAGGATTGTTGTACATGCTCATGTACCGTCCCGAGTTTTTGGGCAACCACATCGACACCGGGTTTATCGAGCGCAACCTCGACACGCTTTTGCAGCCCGTCAAAGAGGAGGCGACGCTGTAGATGGACATCTTCGCCATCTTTCGTGACCGCAAGGAGAAGCTCGACGCGCTTGCCGCCGAGCGTAGGGCCGTGCGCAAGGCGAATGCCCGGATACGTGTTGCAAGCCGCATCGACGAGGTGCTCGACCCCCGCTCAGGCACGGCCCTGTGCGGCGACATACGCCCCCACAACCCCCTCGACTTCCCCGGCTACGACGAGAAGCTCGCCTCCTACGCCCGCCGCACCGGTTATCCCGATGCCTTCCTCTGCCGCACCGGCGCCATCGGCGGCCGGCCTGTCGTGTGCGCCGAGCTGTTGGGCGACTTCATGATGGGCAGCATGGGCAGCGCGGTGGGCGAGGCCGTGTGCCGCAGTGCCGAGTACGCGTGCGAGCACCGAGTTCCCCTCATCATCTTTAGCGCCAGCGGCGGCGCCCGTATGCAGGAGGGCATGTTCTCGCTCATGCAGATGGCCAAGACCGCCGCCGCTATCCGTCGCCTTGCCGATGAAGGCGGGCTTTTTATCAGCGTCCTTACCCACCCCACCACGGGCGGCGTGACGGCGAGCTTCGCGTCGCTGGGAGACGTCACCCTCGCCGAGCCCCACGCGCTCATCGGCTTCGCCGGCCCCCGCGTCATCGAGCAGACCATCTCCGCCACGCTGCCCGAGGGCTTTCAGCGCGCTGAGTTTCAACTGGCCCACGGCTTTGTGGACGCCATCGTAAAGCGTGCCGACCTGCGCGCCACCCTTACCCGCCTGCTCGCCCTGCACCCCATACGAGAAGCCCACAAAACGGGCATAGGTCCTCGCGCCTCGCACAAGAATAACAGGGGAAGAACGTCTGCGGACAACAGCAAAACAACAGCGAGCAACAGCACACACATCCCGCATCTTTCTCCGCAGCAGAAAGTCGAGATGGCGCGCGCCGCCAACCGGCCGCACGCGCACGCCTTTATAGGCGCGCTGTTTGAGGACTTCTTCGAGCTGCATGGCGACCGGCACTTTGGTGACGACCGCGCCCTGCTCTGCGGCATCGCACGCTTTGAAGGACAGCCTGTCACGGTGGCCGCACACGTCAAGGGCGACAACCTCACCCATAACATCGCCGTCAACTTTGGCATGCCCCACCCCGAGGGCTACCGCACGTTCATACGCGCGGTCAAACAGGCGGAGAAGTTTGGACGGCCCGTTATCACCTTCATCGACACACCGGGCGCGTATCCGGGGCCCGGGGCCGAGGAGCGCGGGCAGGGCGAGGCCATCGCACGCTGCCTCTTTACGTTGAGCGCCCTCAAGGTGCCGGTGGTGGCCGTCGTCACCGGTGAGGGCGGCTCGGGCGGGGCGCTCGCGCTGGGCGTTGCCGACACCGTTATCATGCTTGAGCACGCAGTGTACTCGATACTCTCGCCCGAGGGCTTCGCGACCATCCTCTGGAAGGACGCCAAACGTGCGCCCGAGGCCTGTGAGGTCATGAAGCTCACCGCGCAGGACCTGCAGGGCTTTGGCATGGTCGACACGGTGGTCCCTGAGCCAGCGGGCGGCGTACAGGCAGACCCTGCCGCCGTGATGGCCTGCCTGCACGGCCACCTGCACGACGCGCTGGAAGGGCTGTGCGCGCTCGACACCGCAACGCTCGTGCAACGGCGCTACAACCGCTACCGATCGTTCACGTGAGAAAGACAGGAAGAACCGTATGAGATTTATGGGAACCGGCAGCGCCGCCCCCGCCAACCGCGTAACCAATACCATGCTCGCGCAGCTGGTCGACACCAGCGACGAGTGGATTGTGAGCCGCACCGGTATCCGCGAGCGCCGCATCGCCCAAAGTGAGACCACCCTCTCACTCGACACCCAGGCAGCCCAGTACGCCCTCCAGGCCGCCGGTATTCGCACGGCGGGAAGCGCCCCTTTGTCCTGGGTGCCGCACGGCGGGGTGCTGCACGGCGGGGTGCTGCAAGGCGGGCAGCACGGGGGAGAACCGCATGGCGGGCAGCAGCCCGCCGCCGCCCCGCTAACCCCCAGCATAACGGATGTGGATACGTGCGAGCTCGCCCTTATCATCTGCGCCACGGTCACGGCAGAGCAGTCATGCCCCTCGCTGGCCTGCCTGTTGCAGCGCGCACTGGGGCTGCCGCAGAACATCCTCACCTTCGACCTCAATGCCGCCTGTAGCGGCTTCATCTACGCCCTCATCACGGCGCAGTCGCTGCTGCGGCCGGGGCAATATGCCCTCGTGGTTGGCAGCGAGGTACTGTCCCACGTCGTCGACTTCACCGACCGCAACACCTGCGTGCTCTTTGGCGACGGTGCCGGTGCCGCAGTTGTCACGCCGTCGGGTGCGCCCTTTCGCTGGACTGCGGCCGCACAGGGCGGCGATGAGCTGCTCTCCATCACCCGCTACATCCATATGGACGGCCCCGCCGTGTTTCGCTTTGCTGTCGAGTCCCTCGTGAGCAGTGTGCGGGAGGTCTGCGCGCAGGGCGGTATCGACGTCACCACGCTCGACCAGGTTATCTGCCATCAGGCAAACGAGCGCATCATCACGAGCGCGGCCCGCCGCCTGGAACTGCCCCCCGAGCGCTTCTTCATGAATCTGGACCGGTACGGCAACACCAGCGCGGCAAGCATCCCCCTTGCTATCGACGAGGCCGTACGGGCTGGCGCGATAGCGCCAGGCCAACAGGTAGTGCTGGCAGGTTTTGGCGGCGGCCTCACCTCAGGGGCCATCTACCTGGTATGGGAATAGCAAAAAACGACGCACCGGAGGAAGGCACGCTGCAATGACAGACAGGAGAGGACCCACCATGCACGCAACACTGGACACGCTGCTCGGAATCAGATACCCACTCATCCAAGGCGGCATGGCACAGATCGCCACCGGTGGCTTCGCGGCTGCCGTGAGCGAGGCGGGCGGCCTGGGGCTCATCGCCACAGGCGGCTTCACGGCAGACGAGCTGCGTGAGCAGATCGCACAGGCGCGCTCGCTCACCCAGCAGCCCTTTGGCGTGAACCTCATGCTCATGCACCCGCAAGCAGAGGAGCTTGCTGCGCTCATCGCCGAGCAGCGCATCCCCGTGGTGACCACCGGCGCCGGCAACCCTGCCGCCTTTATCCCCGCCTGGAAGGAGGCGGGCAGCAAGGTCTTCCCCGTCATCCCCAGCGTCGCCCTCGCCGTGCGCATGGCGCGCTGCGGCGCAGACGGCGTGATAGCCGAGGGTACCGAGAGCGGCGGCCATGTGGGCGAGCTCACCACGATGGCGCTCGTGCCTCAGGTCGCCCAGGCCGTGGGCATCCCCGTCATCGCCGCCGGCGGCATCGCCACGGGCGCACAGCTCTGTGCCGCGTTTGCACTGGGGGCCTGTGGCGCGCAGCTGGGCACCGCTCTCCTTGCAAGCGACGAATGTCCCATACACAACAACTACAAACAGGCACTCCTTGCCGCCCACGATACCTCGACCGTCGTCACCGGCCGCGGCGGCGGCACCCCGGTACGCGTGCTCAAGAACCAGATGGCCCGCGAATACCTGCGTTTGGAGAAGGAGAAGACCGAGCTCAACCGCGAGGCGATGGAGACCCTCACCCTGGGCTCCCTGAGAAGGGCCGTGCTCGACGGCGATACCCAGACCGGCTCCTTCATGGCAGGACAGGTCGCCGGTCAGATAAAGGAAATACGCCCCGTCGCCCAGATACTTGCCGCGTTGATGGAGGGCTACGAAGAGACGAGACGGAGGTTGCCCGCGCTATGACACACACAAAAGACAGCACAGCCACTCCTCAGAGCGCCCTTGTTACCGGAGGGGGCCGGGGGATTGGGCGCGCCCTCTGCGTCGCACTCGCCGCAAACGGCCACAACATCGCCGTCAACTACTCCCACAACGCCGAGGAAGCGGAGCATACCGTGGCGCTCTGTCGCGCCGCAGCGTCCCAACACGGCCACGCCAACACCACGGCCGTCTCCTTCAAGGCAGATGTGTGTGACGAGGCCGCCTGCGAGCACCTGTACCGGGAGGTCGAGGAGCAGTTGGGCGCACCGGGCATCCTGGTGAACAACGCGGGCATAACCCGCGACAACCTGCTCATGCGCATGACCCTGGCAGAGTTTGACGCAGTGATCGCCGTCAACCTGCGTGCCGCCTTTCTGCTCACAAAGCTCGCGTGCCGCCCTATGCTAAAGCGGCGCTACGGGCGCATTGTCAATATCACAAGCGTGGTGGGCATGAGCGGCAACGCGGGGCAGGCAAACTATGCCGCCAGCAAGGCCGGGCTCATCGGCCTCACAAAGACGGCGGCCAAGGAGTTTGCGGGCAGGGGGGTGACGGTCAACGCCGTGGCGCCCGGGTTTATCCGCACCAGCATGACCGAGGTGCTTGACGAAGGCGTGAAGCAGGCGTTTTTGGAGGGCATACCGCAGAAGCGGGTGGGAGAGCCGGAGGAGGTGGCCTCTCTTGTGGCATTCCTTTGTAGCGAGCAGGCCTCCTATATCACCGGCCAGGTGATCCCTGTCGACGGTGGCATGACGATGTGAGGAGACGGTAAGGAGGAACGGCCTATGAGCAGACGAGTGGTTATCACGGGGGCAGGGGCGGTTACGCCCGTTGGCAACACGGCACAGGAGACCTGGGCGGCGGTGCGGCGGGGGGACTGCGGGATTGCGCCAGTTGCGGCCTATGACACCGCGCAGCAGGCGGCAACGCTGGCGGCAGAGGTGCGCCTGGACATCGCCGAGCACGTCACGGCGGCCGAGGCGCGCAAGATGGACCGCTTCACGGTGCTGGCGGTCATTGCCGCGCGCGAGGC
>JAITNB010000062.1 GCA_031290695.1 Coriobacteriales bacterium
CCCTACAAACCACTCTTTACGAAAGGCAACCATGGATAACAGAAAATACACAAAAAACCTCGAAGCCTATGCCCACCTCGTTATCGCGAGTGGCTGCAACCTCAAGCCCGGCCAGGAACAGGCAACGAGGTCCCCCTCTTCACCAACGGCAACTGGGCAAAATAATAGGGATTATGTAGTGTTTATCCAGAAATTGTGACGGGTGCAGCTGGGGCAAACAATCATGATATACTTGCTTTACCTTAAGGCGATTGAGAGCCTCGGTGCCGGTCTGAGGAAAGGGATGTGATCATTACATGGCGAGCGAGAGCAGGAAGCCAGTCATACTGACGGTTGATGACGACCCTATCATCTTGAACTCGGTCCTTGCGACGCTCAAAGAAGATTATACGGTACGCCCCTTCACCTCTGGCGAAGCCGCGCTCAAGTTCCTGGATAAAAACGAGGTCGACCTTATCCTCCTCGACCACAACATGCCCGAGATGACCGGGTTCGACGTGCTTAAGGCCCTGCAGGCCGAGAGCCGCTTTAGAGCCGTGCCTGTCATCTTCCTCACCGGCTCGGTGAACAGCGAGGACGAGGTCTCGGCGCTCGAGCTGGGGGCCGTCGACTACCTGCTCAAGCCTTTCAGGCCCCGAGCGCTCATCACCCGCGTACATCTGCAACTCGAGCTCTTTAGGCACCGCAACCACCTGGAAGAGATGGTTGCGGAGAAGACCGTCCAGCTGCAGACGGTCAACAAGAAGCTTGAGCAGCGCGACCGCATCACCCTGGACCTGCTCGCACAGGCCTCCGACCTGCGCGACCACGACACCGGGACCCACATCGACCGCACGACCGCCTACACGCGGATCCTCGTAGAGCACATCATAGCTAACCCCACCGAGGGCTACACGCTCTCTGCCGAGTACGGCCACGACATCATCGACGCGGTAAAGCTGCACGACCTGGGCAAGCTCGCGATGCCCGACAGCGTCCTGCTCAAGCCGGGGCGCCTGACCGAGGAGGAGTTCGCTATTATCCGCACCCATCCTATCCATGGTAGCGAGATGCTCAAGCAGGCTATCCAGGAGATGGAGGAGGACTCGCTGCTGCAAACGGCGCTTGACATAGCGTTTGGGCACCATGAGAAATGGGATGGGTCCGGCTATCCCGGCGGTATTGCGGGCGAGGACATCCCCTTATGTGCGCGCATAACTGCCATCGCCGACGTGTTCGATGCCCTCACCTCCGTGCGGCCCTACAAACGCGCCTTCACACCGGAGGAGGCGTTTGGCATCATCTATAAGGATGCGGGGACGCATTTTGACCCCTACCTGGTCGAGATACTGCGGCTCCATGAGGCAGACTTCACCTCGATTACCATCAGCAACAAGGACGACATCGCCAGCACACGTTTTTGACAGAAGAGGGGGGCCGATGATACGGTCTTTCACAGCCTATACCGAAGAGATCGATGACGCAAGCGCGGCGGTTGCCGAGATCCTCACACAACTCGGCCTCGAGGGAAGGCTCCTTGCCCATTCCCTCGGCATCATACAGTGTTACAACGCGTTTATCGAGGAGGGCGTGGCTGCCGCCATCAGTGATGCGCTGCCCTTCACCACGGTTGGCTGCTCGGCCCTGAGCGTCTCGAGCTCTGCAGGCAGGGGACAGATAGCCTTAACCGTCATGGTGCTCACAAGCGACGATGTCGAGTTCGCCGCAGCCGTGTCGGGCCGTGTCGGTTCGTATGAGAAGGTCGGGCCTGCTGTGGCCGACGCCTATCACGAGGCCGCCCAAGCCCTGTCGCAAGAACCCCTGCTCCTTATCCCCTTTGTACCCTTTATATTCGACATTGGTGGCGACGAGTGGGTCGAACAGCTTGATGCCGTATCGGGGAGGCTCCCTGCCTTTGGGGCGCTCTCGTTTTCTGACGACACCAGCTTCACCCGCATATACACCTTTAAGGACGGCACGCACTATGAGGATGCGATGGTACTTGTCGCCTTGACGGGAGACGTGCATCCGAGCTTCTTCCAGATATCCGTGTTCGAGGAGAGCATCGCCAAGACGAAGGCGGTCGTCACTGCAAGCAGCCGCTCATTGCTCCAGGGCATCAATGCCGTCTCGCCCATCGAGTTCTTCAAGTCCATGGGGTTCGAAAACGACAAAGACGGCAAGAGGGACATCACCATGTTGTCACTGGTGATCGACCTCGATGATGGCTCACGCCTGATAAGGACCTGCCTGGGCGAGAATCCTGACGGGTCGCTGCTCCTCTCAGGCAAGGTTCCCGTTGGCGGGGCACTCTCCTTCGCCGTGATGTCGCCGGATGATGTTGTCGCAGGGGCCAAGGTGTTGGCGCAGAAGATACTGCCAGGCGTGGAGGGCAGGGGTATGCTCGCCTATTCCTGTGCGGCACGGAGCTGGGCCCTTGGCATCAATGACATGGCCGAGCACGAGCAGTTCCAAGCGGTCTTTGGGAACACGGCCAACTACCTGGTCATGTATGCTGGTGGCGAGATATTCCCGTCGTTCAGGGATGACGGGAGCGTCGTTGCCAACCACCTGCAAAACGACTCATTGATCGTCTGTGTCTTCTAGCAGGTGTGAGACTTGAAACTCTTCGAATCCCTCACACACCCTCATAAGAAGGATGACCCCAAACAGGAGGCCCCTGTGGCTGAGACGGCCGCCTTATCGTCGGTTCCTGCCTCTTCCTCCTCGATCAGGCCGGTCGAACTCCCCCTGCAGGCTCCCCAGGACATTGAGGGCCTCACGGCCGAGAACGAGGGCCTTCGGCTTCAAATCAAGAAGCTCAACCGCAACCTCACAGCCCTGCAAAACAAGCTCTACCGCATTGACCGTGTCTCGGGTACGCGCGACCAGTTGACGAACTACCTCAAATCAGAGCAGCTGCGCCAGGAGCGCTTCATGGCGATGATGCTCCAGAACACCCCGGACATCATCATCATGCTCGACCAGAATGCCTGCTTCGCGTACTGCACCGATGCCTTCATCAAGGCGTTAGGCATTAAGAGCTTTGGCCTTATCGACGGGTGGCACTTCCTCGACGTGCTCAAGCTCACCGGCGATGAGGGGTTTGTCCAAAGCGCAAACGAGCGCATCCAAGCCGCCGCCGAGAGCGACGAGCCACAAGTTCGCCACGAGCTTGTCGACCTGAGCCAAACCGGTGACTACCGCAGCTTTATCATCACCACTGCGGCGATACGCAACCCGCACGGCGTGCTTGAGGCCTATGTGTCGGTGTTTCATGATGTGACAGAAATCAACCGCGCGCGTGTGACGGCCGAGGAGGCCAACCGTACCAAAAGCGAGTTCCTCGCAACGGTGAGCCACGAGTTGCGCACCCCCCTCAACGCCGTCAACGGCCTCGCCGAGCTGGAACTGCGCAAAAACCTGCCACGGGAGACCCTCAACAACCTCGAGAAGATATACAGCTCCGGCGTCACGTTGCTCAACATCATCAACGACATCCTCGACATCTCGAAGATCGAGTCGGGGCGCTTCGAGCTGCTCCCGGCCGAGTACGACATGGCCTCCATCATCAGCGACACCATCAGCATGAACGTCGTGCGCATCGGCTCCAAGCCCATCACCTTCACCCTTGAGGCCAGCCCCGCACTTCCCAGCCGCCTCTACGGCGATGAGCTACGCGTCAAGCAGATCATGAACAACATCCTCTCCAACGCCGTCAAATACACGTTGGAGGGCACTATCGTACTCAAGCTCACCGCAGTGCCAAGCGAGACCGACTGCTGGCTGGAGTGCTCCGTCCAGGACTCGGGCGTTGGCATCCGTGAAGAGGACCTCGAGCACCTGTTCTCAGAGTATCAACAGTTCGATACCGCAAGCCACCGCCACATCGAGGGCACCGGCCTGGGGCTCTTTATCACCAAACAGCTCATCGAGCTGATGAACGGCGAGATAACGGTCGAGAGCACCTATGGCAAAGGCACCACCTTTAACTTTCGTATCCGTCAGACCGTTATCGACGACACGCCCCTCGGCGAGGAGCTTGCCCATAACCTCCAAACCTTCCGCTTCTTCGAGAACCGCAACCGCCGTGTCAAAGAGATCGACTACATCCCCATGCCCTTTGCCAAGATACTCGTGGTGGACGACGTGCTCACCAACCTCGATGTCGCAAAGGGTATGATGGCCCCCTACAACATGACGGTGCATAGTGTGACCAGCGGCCGTCAGGCAATCGAGCTGGTACGCGAGGCCGAGAACGTGTACGACCTCATCTTCATGGACCATATGATGCCCGAGATGGACGGCATCCAAGCGGCACGCCTCATACGTGAGATCGGCTCCAACTACGCGCGCAACGTCCCTATCGTGGCACTCACCGCCAACGCCATCGTAGGCATCGAGAACCTGTTCCTCGAAAACGGCTGCCAGGGCTTCCTTACCAAGCCAATCGACGTCATAAAGCTGGATGCCATACTCCATAAATGGGTCTTAGACAAACAGAGCGACGATGTAAAGAAGGAGATGGAGAAGAACATGCCCGTCAAACAACCGTCCGGCACCAGTCCCGGCACCGTGGATACGATACTGAGCGAAGCGCACATCGAAGGCGTTGACCTCGTCACCGGCATCAGGAACTTTAACAACAGCGCCTCGATCTATATGCGCATAGCCCATTCGTTTATCACGAACATGCCCAAGACCCTCGACGAGCTGCGCACGGTCGACGAGGGCTCCCTGCCAGAATATGCGATACGGGTACACGGGGCAAAGGGCAGTTGCTACGGCATCTGTGCCAACGACTGCGGGGACGCGGCCAAGGCCCTTGAGATCGCCTCAAAGGCCGGGGACTGGAAGACAGTCGCCCGTGACAACGGGCCGTTCATCGCCCAGGTCGAGAAGCTCATCGAGGGCCTCAAAGACCTCGAGGCCAAGGTCGAGGCAGAGAGCCAACGCCAAGACGCCCTACGCCCCAAGGCAGCCGCCCTCAGCAAGGACACCCTCGCAAAGCTGCTCGCCGCGACACAGGACTACGACATCGAGGAGATGCAACGCCTCATCGACGACCTGGACTCCTACGACTACGAGGGCGACACCAGCCTCATACCCTGGCTCAAGAAACAATACGCCAGCTTTAGCTATGACGCGATAGTAGAGAAGCTCCAGGAACTCCTCCAATAACATGCCAGCACCGTTTATGCCTACTTATACGGTGCTGGCCCTTTGCATCTTATGGGCGCGTTTATACGCATACATCTTCTCGTCGGCGAGGCTCAGGAGCTCGCTGGCGGGCAGGGTGTTGTCGGCGGTGACCTCAATGACGCCATAGCTGATACTGCGGTTATACTCAACAGCGGGCTCGCTGTGCTCCATCAGGTTGGTGCGAAGGCCCTCAAGGCGCTCCTCGGCCGAGCCCAGGTTCCAGCCCTTGCAGAGCATCATGAACTCGTCGCCTCCCAGCCTGCAGATGACAACATTGTTCGCAAACAGCTTGAGCATGGCGCTCACGCAGAGGATATAGGTATCTCCCTCACGATGCCCATACTCGTCGTTGACAAACTTGAGGTTATCCATGTCGATGAAGCAGATAACAAACCCTTCGCCTTCCTCAAGCCAGGTATTGAGCTTGTTCATACCATAGTGGCGGTTATAGGCCTCGGTGAGCTCGTCAACATAGGCGATGTTCTCAAGGCTGTCCAACCGCCTTCTCTCAAGCGTCACATCGCTGAGCACAAAGGCCACTGCATCGTGGCCGTGCCACAGTATGGGGTAGGTCGCCACCGAGAAGTACTGGGTGCCTCCCTCAAAATCAAGCGCGAGCTCAAGGGGGTCGTCGCTTGAATGGGGATGCACGTCCTCGACCTGATGGCCGAGCCAGCGGTGGAGATGGGTGGTGGACTCAAGGTTCATGAGCACATTCTCCACCTTGTGGTTCGAGAACAACCACTCTCCGTTCTCCCGGTCGATCATGACGATCCACTGTGAGATGTTGTTGGTGATGGCCTCAAACAAGCTGTTGCTTTGGAGAAGTGCCTCGGTCTTTTGCTGGCTGATCTCAATCTCGTCACTCAGGGCGGTATAGCGCTCCTCAAGCTGTTTGACCATGTCGTTGACCGCTTCTGAGAACTCTCCCATGAAGCTCACGTGCTGCGTGTAGTCACCTTTGGCGACCTGTTGCATCTGCCAGGTGAGGTGCTTGAGCGAGGCATGGAGCGACTTGAGCCCCGAGGCCAGCTCGTTGCCCTGGGCTACTGGCACATTCTCGAGGTCGCCTTTGGAGATGGCGCGCGAAAAATCGCGTACCTCGCCCACGCAGTGTCCAAGATATAACAAGCCCTTGCCCAAGTCCCTAAACCCCTCGGGCAGTTGCTCAGGGTCAAGTACAGCCTTGCGGGGATCATAGAGCAGGTTCTTGATGTAATCGAACAAAAGTTCAGCTACTGGATCGATGGTGTTCCACCTACTAATCTAAAACGCAGTCAGAGTCCCCCGTAGAGCTACCATAAGTATAGCAGGTTAGAGGGCAGTTCCCCTAAAGCGGCATACGCGGTCACCATTTGCCCAGCAATCGACCTCACGAACATCGTACTTGGTACCCGTATAGGTCTCAAGTATGCCAGCGATAAAGCCCTCGTCGTAGTTGCAGACCGTCTCGTCGGTAACAGGGAGGCCGCTGCAGTCGAGGTCCTGGCCAACCGTGAGTACAAGGTTGCCGGTCTCAGGGTCAAAGACCTCCATGCGCAGGATGCCTATCTTGAGGTCCTCAAGCGCTTTTTGCAGGTTGGCGATAAAGGTGTCGAGGTCCACCGAGAGGTCGAGCACCGCCTTGGTGAACTCGCTGCCCGCAAGAAACCCGGCATCCCTAAAGAGGTCGTTCGCCTTCTCGGCGCCATAGTCACGGGTGAGCACGTCGAGCATGGTGAACTGCATGAGGCGATACACCAAAACGGGCATCTCCTCGCCGAGGTCGCCGCGTCCCTCCTTGATGTCGCCAAGGTTCTCCCACTTGAACTTGTTGTGCGTGTCTGCCTTTAAAAAGATGTTTTCCATGTCATACTCCTTTTTCTTGTAGCAAGGGCGGTTAGTCACGCCTGTGACCACTGCGTCCCTCTTATACCCTTATAAGCCGGCCTGCTTTGCAAGGCCTTCTGGTGCCAGCGCGTGCGTGGTCATCTCCTGCGCGGTAATGCGCCCTTCCTTATAGAGCTTGAGCAGGCTGGCATCCATGCCCACCATACCCTCGGCCACGCTGGTATTGATGACGGAGGACATCTGGTGTGTACGTCCCTCGCGAACGAGGTTGCGGATGGCATTGTTGCAGTGCATGATCTCAAAGGCAGGGGTCATGCAGCCGTCAACCGTGGGGATGAGCTGCTGCGAGACGACGCTTTGGAGCACCATCGAGAGTTGCATACGCACCTGCGTCTGCTGCTCGGCGCGAAACGAGTCGACCAGGCGGTCCACCGTGTTGACGGCACCCACGGTATGCAGGGTCGAGAGCACAAGGTGGCCGGTCTCGGCCGCAGTGAGCGCAATGGAGATAGTCTCAGGGTCGCGCAGCTCGCCGATGAGGATAACGTCGGGGCTTTGGCGCAGAGCGGCACGCAGGGCGGTCGCATAACTTGCCGTGTCGATACTCACCTCACGCTGGCTGATGAGGCTCTCCTTGTGACGGTGGAGGAACTCGATAGGGTTCTCAAGGGTGATGATATGGGCGTTGCGGGTATGGTTGATGCGGTCGATAAGGCACGCCAGCGTAGTGGTCTTGCCGCTGCCGGCAGGGCCGGTGATAAGCACGAGGCCGCGGCGCAGCTCGGAGAGGTCGAGCACCGAGCCGGGGATGCTGAGTACCAGGGGGTTAGGCATCTCAAAGGCAACCACGCGAATGACAGCGGCAAGGGAGCCGCGTTGCTTGTAGGTGTTCACCCTAAAGCGGGACACGCCCTTGATGGCAAATGAGAAGTCGTCATCGCCGCGCTCCAGCAAAGCCGCCATCGAGCGATGGTCGGCCATCCCATAGATTTGCGAGATTATCTCCTCCGTGTCTGCCGGGAGCAGCATCTGCCCGTCGTCGAGGGTCTCTATGAGGTTCCCGATCTTGTAGCTGAGTGGGCGCCCCGTGATGATAAAGACATCGGCGACACCCTTCTCAACCAGTTCTTGTAATAAAGCCTTCGCGTCCATGTTGACCTCTTTTTCATCCTTGATCGTCACGTTGTGCCGATCCTGACTGCCATTGGATAATCGTCGGTTTTCCGTCTTTGTTAACGGCAACCGTCACGTTGAGTTGCCGGTTAGTACCCAGGGCAAACTGCTCGGTGACACAGAGCACCCCGCTCTCGGTACGTGAAACCTCGTAACCAGCCTCTGTGAGGCTGTGTTCCCAATCCGCGCTTTGCGTATCCTCAAGATAGGCGCACAGGCCGGCATACCATTCCTCGGCCACGCCGTCGGCAGCGTAATACTGCTGTGCCGCCTCTGCCGCCATCGTCGAAAGCCGCAGGTCGGAGCGCGCCGAGACCAGCGTGAGGACGGAGAAGGCCGTGAGGAGCATGACAACCATGATGGTGACGAGGGTCGTCACGCCCACCCCCATCGCCGACCGTGACTTCTTCTGAGGGCTCATGCGCCACCCCCCTGCGCCACATAACGCTTCGCCTCAAGGGAGAAGAGCTCTTTGGGGCCCTGGTAGACGGTTATCGCAGCCGTCCTGAGCACGGTGCCAGTGTCGATGTCACAGCGTATAAGGTACGGCGCGCTGGCAGCATCCACCGGCTTGAACTCCTCGTCATAGTAGAGGAGAAGCGCGTCGCCGTCCCGCTGGGCGTCAAGGCTGAGGGCCACTGCGTCAATATCGCCGTCCAGCGACTTGAAGGCCTCGGCGACTACCTGTGCCTCGATGGCGAGGTTCGAGAGCGCTGCGCTCTCGTCGCTGGCAAGCTTCGCGCTCACAAACAACTGGAGGCATACTGCCGCGCAGAGGGAGAAGATCACCAGGTTCAGCACCAGTTCGAGGAAGAAGGCCCGCGACGGGGCGGGCGGGCGGCTGCTCATGAGCTGCTCCCCTCTCCAACGTACGTGGTGGCCGCCTTGACGGCGAGCTGGATATGCGACTCTTCGCCCGACTCCAGGATAAAGGATACCGTGAGGAGGTTGCCGTCAACGAGGTCGAGGGCCATGCTCCGCATGGGCATGATGGCCTGGCCAGCGGTGATCTGAACCGCACTGCCGGAGGCTACCATCTCCTCGTACAACACGCCCTTATCAACAAATATCCACGTCTCATATCCCTTGCCGGTACGTTGCTCGGTGAACACGAGGGCATCGGCCCCGTTAAGGGTATCGACCCTGACCCCCTCAGCCACGTCGTTTTGACGAGTCTTCTCCGCAACATAGAGGACGCCGGTGCGCAGGTCGTAGTTCTCATGCATGGTCGCCGTCGTGTCCTTGTAGATGTTGGCACCCAGGACGCACAGGATCAGGGCGCTCACGGCATAGACACAAAACAGTGCCAGCACAAGGAACATATCTATCGAATGCCGCTTCAACCGCGCCTCCCTTCCCCGTTCATTTATGTACCGTTATAACACGTATCTGCGGTATGAGGTTGCCGCCCATCGGCTCGTAGTAGACCGCGTAATGGCCGCGGTCAATGTACAGGCCGTAGTTCTGCTCAAGGTAGGCGACGTCTTCGGGAAAACTCCCCTCAAGCGCATAACACTGTACGGCGCTGCGGCGCACCGCATCGGCGAGGAACGTGGCCTGGTTGTCCTGTACCTGCGACGAGAGGCCGTTCGTGCCGAGCCACACCCCCACCACCAGGGCCACCGCAACCACGAGCAAGCGCAGCAGCTTTGACGAGAGGATCGTCTGCACGGGTGACGTTTTGGTTGGCCGGTCGTTCATCAATCCTCCTGCCTGTGCCTAGATAGTGGTCAGGACGCCCATAAGCGGCAGCATCACCGAGAGCAAAATGAAGCCCACGAGCACACACATGATGGCCACGAGCGTGGGCTCGATGGCCGCGACGAGGCCCTCCATCTTGCGCTCCGTAGAAAGCGTGATCGACTGGCCTATCTGGTCGAGTGCCTCGGCATCGGTGCCTGTCTTGAAGCCCACCGAGAGCAGGGCCATCGACGAAGGCGGGAACAGCTTGCTCTTCTCGATGGCATGGGGAAAGCTCTCGCCCTTCTCCACATCCCGGCGAACGAGGCGTACCCGTTGGGCGGCACGCTTGTCGTCAACCAGCGGCTCGGCGTATTCGAGCGCCTGATCTACCTCAAGCCCGGCGTTGAGCAACGTCGAGAGCGCGAGCGCAAACCGCTGGGTCGAGAGCCGCAGCGAGAGGTCGCGGGTAAAAGGCGCGTTTTGAAACAGCGCGTTGAAGAATCCCTTGCCCGCCGGCGTTACCCGGATGACGAGCACGACAAGGATGAGCGCCACGATGACACCGGTGATAACGACGGCATACTGGCTGAGCAGGTTGCCAAACTCGAGCAACCCCCCGGCTATGCCGGTCATCGCAAAGCCCAGCTGCGAGAATACTTGGTTGAACACCGGCATGGCCTGCGTGAGCAGGACGACGACAACGAGGAACACCATGACCATCATCGACAGCGGGTACACAAGCGAGGCGCGAATCGAACGTGAGAGCTCGTCGCGCCTCTCATAGTAGCTGCGCAGGCCGCCAAAGGTCTCCTCCATGCGGCCGGTCTCCTCGCCAATGCGGATGAGCGAGAGCGCATAGGCAGGCAGCGAGCCCAGCCCTGTGAGCGACTCGTAGAGCGACTCGCCGTTGGCGGCGGCATGGTAGAGCGCGTCCATGCGCCTCTTCTCGCTGGCATCCTGCGCGTTGGCGCGGAGGATGTCGAAGCCCTCCGACAGCGACAGGCCAGAGTGATAGACCAATTCGAGGTTGCTGAAAAACAGGTTGAGCTCCGCTGGTGAGAGCTCTTTTGTCTTCCTGGCCATCCACGCACCCCTTTCCCGTGTTATCCACGTTCCTTGCTTTAACGTTTTCGGCCTCAGGCACTCGTGGGCCTTGCCGCTTGTTCCTTGCCGGTCCCGCGCCGCCACGGCCACGCGGCACTGCCCCTAATAGTAGAACAGGGGCTGATAGTTGTTGCCGTCCCCGATTACCGAGGACAGGTCCTGCGTCCCTTTGCTCGCGGCATCGAAGGTCGGGTCCATCTGCACCCACTTCTCCCCGTTGAACACATACATCCCAATCTCGCCCGTATCCGCACAATGGACCTCTATCCAGGCGTGGTACGCCGAGCCCGCATATCCTACCACCAACTGGGCGGGTATCCGCTGCGAGCGGAGCATGGCGGCCGTGAGAACCGCATAGTCAAAACAGATGCCCATCCTGGTCTCATACACCTCGTCGATGGCCGGCAGGTAGCCCGAGGCCACCGTGACCGCCTCCTCGTAGTCGTAATCGATGTTGGTCACCACCCAGGCATAGACCTGGTCGAGTGCCTCCACATCGCTCGTCGCGCCCTCGATCAGGCGCTGTGCCTCCGCGATCGCCTGGTTTTCCAGGTTGAAGTTGACGTACTGGCTGGGGTAGAGGAAGGGCAGGAACTCGTCGTCGAGGGTCACTTCGAGGTTCTGGGAGAGGATGGGAGAATACTGCTGGTCATAGACGTTCTCATAGACCTCCACCGCATAGGTCCCGTTGCCCTCGCTGAGTGGGATGACGGTGTACACGTCCCCACGGTCGAGCGTGTACTGGTACTGTTTGCTGCCAGCCACGTTGACCAACACCTTGACCTTGGTGTCACCCAGGTATGACTTCACCATAAAGTAGCCCTGGCTCATATTGGAATAATCCATTATCGCCTTATCAGTCCCATTCACTGCCACATTGGAGGCGCTTGGAGTCAACACGACCGGCGTTGTGTCACGGGGGTTCCCTGGGTTCGCCACACCAACCGGCCCGGGCGTGCCAACACCACCTGGCCCGCACGACGCAAGAAACAGCGCAAGCCCGCAGAGAATGGCAGGTACCAGCACCCTGGCTATGAACCAAGACCGGGCAGTCACCCTCGAAGAACTCCCTTCCTCAATGTGCTCATAACATCCTCACATTATGGCACACCATCAGCGGTTTTTATGGATTTGCACAAAAACCCTACAGAGAATCCTTATAGGTAATCCTTGCCGGTATTACGTGAGGTGCTTTTGGAGGAGGGCGCTGATCTGGGCGGGGTCGAGCGGTTTACCCACACACTCGGTGGCACCAACCTTGAAACACTTCTGTGCGTTCTCGTTTGAGGCGTGGGTGTTCATCGTGACGACGATGGGTATCTCCTTGCCCCAGACAAGGGGGAGGTTGCGCAGCCGATAGGTCGCCTCGAGGCCGTTCATCTCAGGCATGTCGAGGTCGATGAACGTCATCTGGTACTGACGGGGACCCGCCATGAACACATCGAGCAGCTCCTTGCCGTTTGATGCCTTGGCAACGGTGAGGCCCATGGATTCAAGCTGCGCGACAAACTTCCCGTCTGCTCCTGCAGCGTTCTCTGCGACTAGGACGACCGTACCCTCCCAGGACACGATAGCTTGCACAGGAGGCGGTGCAGGCAGTTCTTCGACGGGCTGCGCGACGGGTGGTGCGACGGGCTGTTCGACCGGTGGTGCGACAGGTTGCACGATGGGTTGCGCGACAGGTGGCTCGGTGGGTTGCACGATGGGCGGCTCAACCGGCTGCGCGACAGGTTGCACGACAGGCGGCTCAATGGGCTGTTCGATGACCTGCACGACGGGTGGCTCGACAGGCTGCACGACAGGCTGCACGACAGGCGGCTCGATGACCTGCACGACGGGCTGCACGACTGGCGGCTCGACGGGTTGCACGACGGGTGGCTCGATGACCTGCACAACCGGCGGTGCGACAGGCGGCTCAACCGGCGGCTCGGCTGGTTGCTCGATGACCTGCACAACCGGCGGCTCGACCGGCGGCTCGACCGGCTGTTCAACCGGCGGCTCGGCGGGCCGTTCGACGGGGACTGTCTTTCCCAATACCTCAGCGATAAGCAGGCAGCCGGAGCGGAGAACGGACACCTCGCCGTCGGAATACTCCTGTTGGTATGAGAAGTCAGCGAACTCGACAAATCCCCAGAAGGTGTTTCGCACCATGAGGGGGATCATCATCGCCAAAACAAGCCCCTGGGGCTCAAGCACCGAGCGCAGGTCGACGGGGAGCTGTTCCATTTGGCCCTTGAGCCCCTTGCCGTCCCTCAGGCCGTCAAGCCAGGCCGGGGCCGCGCCTGTGAAGGGGATGTTCTCAAGCTGGCCGGCGCGTGTGCTGTTCTCCTCGGTGTCCCACCATTGCGAGAGGGCCGCACAGTGAGTCTGTTGCTCGGCGGCGGCCACCGTCCAAAGCGTGACGCGGTTGGTACCCGTCGCCTTGCCCATCAGGCCCAGGCAGCGCGAGATAGTGTCTCCTAAAGTCCCCGTGCCGGGATTGAGGAGGACGTTTGCTATCTTGTTGCTGGCCGTGAGCAGGTCATCGAGGTGCTTGCCCCTCCCCTGCTCCTGTGAGCGGCTGAGGCTCGTCGCTATTATATTGCTAAATAATCTAACTAATTGCAGGTCATTATTGGCCCACTCCCGCGGCTCCTCGCACTGCTCGATACTGAGGGCGGCTATAAGCCGTCCGTCAACGTACAGCGGCGCCCAGATAAAGGCGCGCGGGTCACCAGTGCCAAATGAGCGGTAGCGTTCCACCGTGGTTGCGTCGTTGCAGTAGACGGGAAGGACGATCTGGTCGTCGGGCTGTTGGTTGGGGAAGCTTGAGAAGACGAGGCGCTCCCGGTCCTGCGTTAACGAGGTGACCGGCGCAACGTCCTTTGCATGCCAACAACCCGACAGTGAGGAGAGGCCGCCCTGCTGGTCGTTGATTGACAGGACGATGCGCGAGACGCCCATGAAGTCGCCCACCCGCTTGAGCGAGTTGCTGATAAGCTGCTGGAGGTTGTCGAGCGAGACGAAGTTCTCGGTGAGCCGCGCCATGAGCTCCTGCTGCTTGAGCCGTGTCTGCAGGTTGATCTCGCCGGCCTGCAGGTCATGGATACGGGTATCTGACATATTGAGCCGTTTGAGCATGTCGTTGATATTGGAGCCAAGCTCGGTTATCTCGGGGCTCTTGTGAAGGGACCCCTCGTCTATCGCCCCGCTTTCCTCAAGCGTGAGCACATTGTTGTTGAGCTTCTCAAGCGGGGTGACCATGTAGCGCGAGAGCAGGGCATACAGGAGGTTTGCCAGGACCGCAAGGCACACGACCCCAAAGAGGATGGTGATGAAGATGGGGGTCTTCTTATACCCGTCCAACTCGGAGACGGGGAGGTAGGCGACGATGGTTCCTTCTGCATAGGCTTTTGACTGAGCCAGTACCGGTGTGCCGCCGTATTCAAACGTGAAGCTGGCCTCCTGCTGGCCACCGGCGGCCACTACCTCGGGGAAGGCACTCAGGTCGGTGCCGATGAACACCGTGTCCTTGTTCGCGACGATGATGCTCTGTTGGTTGAGCACGAACACCCCGCCGGTTTGCCCAACCGTGATGTTCGCCACCACCGCCTGGGTACCGTAGGAGTTGATGATGCCCTGCTTGGCATTGCCAATGCCGGCCGATGACGGCAGCTGGTCGAGCTCCTGTGTGAGTGACAGCTGGTTCGAGACGACATCGAGCGTCTCAGTCATCTGGGACCCAACCATATGGTCGACTGACGCTGACACATTGCCGGTAACCATCACCCCTATGCCAACAAACGCGACAATGAGGATAACGACCAGGGGAACCATAACACGTAATCGCATCTGCAAAACTCCTAAAAACTCCTTTTTTTCTATTTTACCTGATGATACCTCACTTCCCCTTGAAGAATCGGTCAAGTTTAGATAAAACCTCGTTCATGTTGATCGGTTTGCCTATATGGTCGTTCATGCCCGCCTCGATGCACTGCTCGATGTCCTCACGAAAGACATTGGCAGTCATGGCAACGATGGGGACGGTCTTTGCCTTAGGTATGTCGAGCGCACGTATCTTGCGGGTCGCCTCAAGGCCGTCCATCAGGGGCATCTGCATGTCCATGAAGATAAGGTCGTACTTCTCGGGATTGGCCGCGAACATCTCAAGCGCCTCCAAGCCGTTCTCGGCACAGTCGATGGCAAGGCTTGTTGGCTCAAGGAGGGCCATGGCTATCTCGCGGTTGACCTCCATGTCCTCTGCCAGGATAACATGGTACCCCTCGTAGCTCACCTCCTCATCGTTTATGGCGGGGTCGAGCTCCTTGATGGCGCCTTCGACCGCCTGCTCAACACCAATCAGGTTGTTGATGCAGTCGGCGATGGTCGAGGGGAAGAGGGGCTTTGGCAGATAGCCGTCGACACCGGCCTTGCGCGCATCTGCCTCGATGATGTTCCACTCGGTGGCCGAGATCATGATGACAACCGAGTGCTCGTTGTTTTCCGACTTTATCTCGTGCGAAAGCGCGATGCCGTCCATGCCGGGCATCTTCCAGTCCACAAAGTAGATGTTATAGGGCCCATTTTGCCTGATGAGGGCAAGCGCTTCGTCTGCACTCTCGGCCGTGTCGCAGTCCACGCCGTGGCGCTTCATTATCTCAGAGAAGAACTCGGTTATCGCAGGGTCGTCATCGATGACGAGCAGGCGCACGTTGGTCCAGTTGATGCCGGGGAGCAGGAGGGCCTGGCTGTGCTCAAGGCCCTTTTCGGCACGGATGTTGAAGATGAAGGTCGAGCCCTTGCCCAGTGTCGACTCGACCCAGATGGTGCCGCCCATCATCTCGATGATCCTCTTGGAGATGGCAAGTCCAAGCCCCGTGCCGCCAAACTTGCGTGTCGTGCCGCTCTCGGCCTGCTCGAACTCCATGAAGATGCGTTCCTTCTGGTCGTCGCTCACGCCGATGCCTGAGTCGGCAACCGCTATCTGGACCACGCAACTGGCCCCGTCGTCGTGCACCAGGGAGGTCTCGATGCTCAGGGTCCCGCCCTCAGGCGTGAACTTGTTGGCGTTGGAGAGCAGGTTCGTGATGACCTGGCTGAGCCGCTGGTCGTCGCTTATGAGGGTTGCGGGGATGGCGGGGTCAAGCGATACCATGAACTCCTGCTTTTTCTCCTCTATCCTAAAGCTGTTGACGTTGATGACCTTTTGCAGCATCTTCTCGAAGTTGAACTCGGTGAGCGAGAGCTCGAGTTTTCCTGCCTCGATCTTCGAGATGTCGAGGATGTCGTTGATAACGCCCAGCAGGTGGTTGGACGCGTTGTCTATCTTGTCAAAGCAATAGTCCTTCTTCTCGGGGTCAGGCGCGACCTTGCCTATGTTGGTCATGCCGATGATGGCGTTCATGGGAGTGCGCATCTCATGGCTCATGTTTGAGAGGAAGGCGGTCTTGGCGGTGCTTGCCTGCTCGGCCTTGTTGCGCGCCACCTGGATCTCGGTGACATTGGTGGTGAGGACGTAGAAGCCCACGCGCTCCCCGTTGCTGTTGAGGAAGTGGTTCGCGGTACCCTTGTAGTAATGGCCTGATGCCTCGTGGTGGTAGACCTTGGCCTCATGGTCCTCGACGAGTGCCGTAATGGGGTCATAGATCGTGTCAGAGGGATAAATGCTGTTCTCCTTGTATGAGGTCCCCACCACTTCGTCAAGCGTCTTGCCCCGATTTTGGAGCGCCGCATCATTCATATAGATGATAGTGAGGTTGGAGTCGGTGATGGCCAGAGGCGCGGTAACACTCGCGACAATACTTTCGGCCATGTCATCAAAGGAATCGGCCAGCACGCCAAACTCATCGCGTTGCTTCGTGTTAAAGCGGAACTGGCGCTCACCGGCGCGAAAGCGCGAGATACCCTTGATGAGCACGGTTATCCTGTTGGTGAGGTTGCTGGCAAGCCAGATGGCAACGAGGATGACAAGGACGATGAGGAAGACGGTAGTAAGGGTGAGCCGCCATGAGGTTTCGCGGGAGTTGTCCGCGGTTATCTGCTTGAGTTGTTCGTCGGTGGCCACGACCGGTGCCTGAAAGTCCTCAAGCCCGGCACCGATGGTGAGCATGGCAAAACCGCGCGCAGAATAGCCGTTCTCGGCACGGGGGGCGTATTGGCCGGTGTAATAGGGAATGGCCGCAGCGGTGGTGAGTTTGTTAAGGCCGCTCCAGAGGATGTAGAAGGAGCCAGAGCCGCCGTCCTGAGTGAGGTCCATCCAGCCGGTACACTGGGGGGCATTGTTGAGGTAGCGCCCGTCCAGGCCTACGAGGCCGTTGGCCGTAAGCACGGAAGCGGGCTTCTTTTGGCGTGATTGCTCGTCAAACACCGCCACGTCTGTGAGAAGGTCATCAACGCCAGCGACAACGGCATCGGGTGTCTGTGGGTCGTTGATGACCGCAGCCCAGTTCTCCTGCAGGTCTCCCAAATCCTCACCGCCCACGCGCTCAAGAAGATCTTCGTAGATGGAGGTCTCAAGCCAGGGTATCTGTTCGTAGCCCGTCTCGGGGTTGTACCCCACGATTGAATGATGGCGCGGGTGGCAGATGCTGCGGCATTGATAGTCCCAGATAAAGGCGTAGTTGCCATCGAAGGCGCTGGGCAGCTCGGTATAACGGCTCGTCATGGGGGTGATGTGGTCGACAAACTCCATGATGTGGTCGTGGTTGAGGGCAAAGCTTACATAGCCGATGACCCGCCCCGTGACGGTGCCGTCACTGGTAACAGGGGTCACCCAGCGCACGATGCCCTCAAACCGCTGGCCGTTGGGGTTCTCGGCACCCGCGTATGCCTCATGCTCGGGGTCAAACGTGAGACCGCCTATCTTAGCCTTGAGAGCATCGACGCGCGCCCGTATGCTCTCGGATGTGACGCCGCGCGCGGCTTCGTCAACAAGCGCGAGGGCGTCGGTGGCGACCGCCTGCATGAGCTCCTCGTTGGTAAGGCCCGTGGAGGTGAGCGCTTTTATCCCCGTGGTTTTAAGGTTGTTGAGGTTATCGGCGAGAGTCTTTATCTCGGGAGTCTGGTCGAGTGTCCCAAGCGCGGTTACTTCGCTGTTGAGGGCCGCGATGACCATCTGCTTGGGGGTGTACATGCCCACAAAATGTGAGGGTACATAGCCGCCGATGACGTCTGATACGTATATCTCCCCTGGTTTGAGGGCCGCTATCTCGCTGCCGTAAGTCTCTGCTTGCACGTAGGTGTTCTCGCGCTGCGCTATGTTCTTGAGCTCGGTGCTCAACGGGTAGTAGGTCTTGGAGGAGTCGCTGGCGATAACCTTGAACTTCTCCACAAGATCGAGGCCAATGAAGGTTATCTCGTCGTAAAGCGGCTGCTGAACCTTGGTAAACGCGTCGGGCGCGCGGTAATTGAAGCCGGAGCCGTTGATTACGTCCTCGTTCTCGGCGTTGGTCGAGACATCGTTGCCCGTGCGCAGCTCGGCTGCAGGAAGGTCGACGCATACCCATGACATGCCGTCGGGGGCGAGCTCCCAGGTGCCTTTATCGATGAGTGTGCCGGTCTTGGTGTCGATAAAGGCGCGATAGTTTTGCTCGCCGGGCGTAAGGGTAGCGAGGTAGCGGATGTCGTCGTCGCGCTCATAGAGAAAGCCCGCGACCTCATAGGCGGTGTCGGTCGTGATACGCTCGATGCTCTCGACGGCGCTGTCGTTGAGGGCGACCGAGGCGTTGCTTACGGCAAGCTCGCTGAGGGTACGGCCAAAGGTGTCGATCTGATACGCCGCGAGAACGGCAAGGATGATGAGGGGGATGACTTTTACAACGATGAAGATAGTGATGAGCTTGGCCCTCATGCCAAGCCCAAAGCGGTTGGCTACCGAGTCGACCATAGTGTTGAATGCTTCTCCAACTTTTGTCATACAGACCCCTCTTGAGAACCCGTTTTGATGGTACAACACAACTTCCCCATAAAAACATAGGAAAGAACAGACCGACGGTGCGGTCAACAGGAACTCATTATAGAGTATGTTTATTGTATAGTTTGATGGTTTTAGATGTGGATACCGTGTAATTTGTGGTAGCTTTTTTCATGACGTTTCACAGTTTGTGTATCGGGGGACCAAATGACGGAGAGACCAGTAAACGCAGGACATCAAGCTAAAGATACTATCCAGAGCAAAGCTATTGTGCTCGTATCAGCCTTGTTGATTCTGATGTTCATCGTAGTTGTCGCTTTTACGATAAAGAACAACAACGAGCTTATGGAGATACTCGCGGAGAATGTGGAGTCTGAGCTTATTGCCAGTTCACTGGCAGCACGTGACCTCATCGATCCCAAACTGTTTGACGAACTCAACAGCAATGCCGACGTCACGGCGCATCAGGCCGCCTTTGATGAGACCACCGCGAAACTCCGCGCCCTGCGTGACGAGATGGGGGCGGCCTATATCTACGCGCTCAAACAGATAAACGGCGACTTCTACTTTGTCTTCGATACCGACGAGGAGGATCCCAGCGTCTTTGGGAACCCCTATACGGTGTTCGAGGTTCATAAACGGGCTTTTTTGGGCGATAACTCCGCCACCGTCATGGCAGGCTCCGACGATTGGGGCAGTTGGAACACCGGTGCAGTGCCCCTCTACAAGGACGGCACGATTATCGGTATTGTGAGCACCGACATCGAGGATCTCTACATCCAGCGGAGCCTTGATACCTCCTTTATGAACACCGTCATCCTCTCAGTCGCCATAATCGTGGTGCTGGGTGCCCTGCTGGGGACCATCATCGCATTGCTCCGCAGGGTGCGTAAAATGCAGGACAAGCTCTACACCATCGCCAACTACGACAACATCACAGGATTACCTAACCGTCACTATCTGTTTAACTACCTGGGCGAACTGAGCGCCAGGGATGCGGAGAATGAATCTCCTTTTGCCTTCATGTTTGTTGACCTCGACAACTTCAAGCGGGTCAACGACAGCGCCGGACACGACGCAGGCGACGAACTGCTGCGCCATATAGCCATCTTCCTCGAAAACTCCCGCGAACAGGATGTCAAAGCCTTTCGTCCCACGGCCGGTCCACTTGCCTTGAGCGCACGCATAGGCGGCGATGAGTTCTTGCGGATCGTGCCGGGTATCAAAGACAAAACCGAGGCAACGATAGCGGCACAGCGCCTGCTCGATAGCTTTAAGGCGCAACAGCACATCCAGTCCTTCATTGAGAAGTACCAGGTGGGCCTGAGTATCGGCGTAGCCCTCTTTCCCAAAAATTCGACCAACTACAACACGCTCATCACGTACGCCGACATAGCGATGTACCACGCCAAAGCCGCTGGCAAGAACCGCTACGCCATCTTCACCAACGACATGGAGCAGAACATAGACGAACTGGAACTAAGCGTTCGCCGCGACGAGCGCTGCTGAGTTGGGGATGTAACGGCTCTTTACTTATACGCATTGCCTATCTGCGTCTTAAGTTTGTCTGACACGGCCGCAGTGCCGCCGAGGACGTAGGCCTGCGAGATGGCGTCCTTGTGGGCGGCTATCACGTTGGCGATGCCGTAGGCGCCGTCGCCCTCC
>JAITNB010000074.1 GCA_031290695.1 Coriobacteriales bacterium
TTGAGCGCGATGCCAGCCGGCACCCCGCTCACGATAACAACAAGCGACGGCCCGTGCGATTCCCCCGCGGTTACATACTGCATAGCGACCTCTTTAGGATACGCTGGCACCGTGCTGGCGTTGATGATGCCAGTGCGGCACCGCTTTGGTGGCGTTTACCCGTACCGGTACGATTCTACCATTGAAGTCCCTGCGGCGGTGAGGGCACAGGCCGACGGGTTGTTTGATTCATCGTTATCTGGTGGGTTTCGATTTATGCTGAAAGTTACTTTTTTGGAATCCAAAAACTAATTTGGGTGGCCTTGAGCGAACCTCGCGAGAACTGCTTGCAAGAACTGCGCCATCGTTTGGTAAAGAGGTTCCCCGGTGCTTGTGCTGACCGTTTGGGCAAACTCCCCCACCCAGTCAACAAGGTAGGCTTCAATGAAGCCCCGGAAGGCGTCCTCGGGGATGTCGACGCCCTCTGGCGGCAGGATCGCCTGGGCGTTTACGAGCGCGAGGTACTGCAGGAACTCCAGCATGGTGGCTATGTGGTCCAGCGGCTCGTTTGTGCCCTCGGCCTGGCCCACGCCGTACTTGCGCAGGTAGCGCTCGACGTCCATGGAACGCCTGTTAACGAACAAGAGCGGCTCGACGCCCTACGCTGCCGCGTGCCACACCCCGGCGAAAGGGGACGCCACTGGCTGCGGTGAGCCTACGAACAGACGGGTGTAGTCGATACGCAGGGCGTGGAAGAGGGCGTCGGCGTCTTGCCCGGCGTAGGGCTTGAGGGCGTCTCCTGCACACAAGTACGCAGCGCTATCAAGCCCGTTGGCCTCCCCTAACTCGACGAGCGCGTCAGAGAACTCGCCGCTTGCAAGCGCCCCGGCAAGCTCAGGGGTGGGAAGCCTGAGCCCCAGTGCGAGGGCCTCGCAGAGCGCCGCCCTGTTAAGCCATTGCTCTTTGTCCATAACCAGTCCCCAATCCTTCTCCCGATACTGTCGTCCTTACGTAAAGCGGGCAAGGCCCGCCTCATCATCAAAAGCGCGAGGCGCCGCCCTTCTTGCCCCTGTTCCTAACAAGACCCCACAGCCATTTGCCATGCACTGCCACATGCACCACCAACAATGCCAGCAGTGCCTTGGCAGATATGGAGTGCAGCGGGCTCCAGTAGAAGTAATCCTGTGCTACAAGTCCCAGTGCTGGCAGGATGTGGCGCGAGACCATGATGCCCGAGACGGTAACGAGCATGAAGGCGACAAGGGTCACGGTGTCTAAGATGAGGTTACCTGTAGTCGCAAGCGTGCGGCTTGTCCCCAGCCTCCGTACCACATCCGCTGCCCAGTCACAGTGCATGGCGCAGTGGACGAGAAAGACAACGGCTATGCCAAGGCCTGCCCACTCATGGACGGCAAGGCCGGTGGCGGCAGGGTTTGCCGCGACGAGGTAGACCGCCAGGGCAGCTAGGTCGATGATGAGGCTGTGTGACGTCCTCACAGGCCTCACCTCATCTTTCGCACGACGAGCACGAGCGCCACCGTGAGGAGCACGGGTGCCAGTATCCACAGGTTTAGGCTGCTGTCGCTGGGGCGGTTGTAGTGAGTGGTGAGGCGCTCCTGTGCATGGCATGAGACATCTGCGCAGCCTTTGACCTTGGGACAGGCCATTACAAAGGTCCCGTCAGGCACCGGGGCCGCGGCGGCGGCATGGCACGCGCCGTCTGCCTGGGCGCAGCCGGCGACCGGACAGGGCGTAGTTGCCGTGATGGCCTGTGGGAGGGCCATCCCACCAGGTGCGGCCGCCGCGCTGCCCGCAAAGGCGAGCGCGGCTGTCGCTGCAAAGACGAGCAAGGTGGCAAGGGCCTTTCGCATGACAGCTTAGCGCGAGTCGGCTACAGGCTTGAGCGGCAGTACGCGCAGCCCCAAAAGTAACAGACAGACACCTAGCGCAAAGACCCCGACGACGATGCCGAGCTCAAGGGGGGCCGGGAAGTAGACCAAGGCGGAGGATGCCGGCTGCAAGGCTGCGCCCCCCTCACTTAGCGGAGTCCCCGTGACCGCACTCGCATAGCCGATGTTGGGTATCTGGAAGCCACCTATGAGCAACTGCACGCGCTTGCAGAAGATGCCTATGACGGAAAGCAGCGCCGCGATGACCACGAGAGGCACGGTACGAAGGCTTGGCACGAATGCCACGCACATGGTGACGGCACCCGCAACGACCTCGACCCAGAAGAAGGGGGCCAAGGCGCCTGTGGTAAGCAAGGCGACGATACCCGCACCATCCCCACCGGGGAACCCAGCGGTCAAGAGGTCGCAGGCGAAGAAGTAGAGGTCCACTGCGGTGAAGATCCCCAAGAGGCGCACCATTTTGTCGAAGACAGGCTTCTCAAGTTCAAGGTACCCTGCCTTCCGCAGGGCGCTCACCACGACGAGCACCAGTGCCAGGCCGGAGAGCAGGGCAGAGGACACGAACCACGGGCCGAGCAGGGCGGTGTACCAGAACTCATGGGCAATCTGCAGCCCGAATATCCAGGCGGTCACCGTGTGCACGAGGATGGCGGCGATGAGCGCTACGGCAGACAGGACGCGCAGCGCCTTTTGCGAGCCACTTCCCTTCTCGGCACGCAGGGTTGCCCACAGGTAGACAACAGACACGATAAGGTAGGCGGTGAGTACGACGATGTCCCACATGAGCGGCGAGGTG
>JAITNB010000141.1 GCA_031290695.1 Coriobacteriales bacterium
TATCATTACACCTGACAAAAAGGACAATCCCCCGTCTCGCTGGCAGGTGTCAAAGGGACTGGGCATCAGAACGTGCCGGGAGGAAGCATCCCTTGACACGCACCTGACAAAAATGGACAACCCCGTCTCTCTGGCAGATTCCAGAGAGGCTCAACATCAGGAGGACGCGCTATGAAGGTACTGGTTGTTGGAGGCGCCGGGTACATTGGCAGCCACACCACCTATGAGCTTATCCGCGCCGCACACGAAGTCGTCGTGCTCGACAACCTCTCGACCGGCAAGCGGGAGGCCGTGCATGCAAGCGCACGGTTCTACGAGGGCGACATACGTAACAAGGATGAGATAACGCGGGTGTTGCAAGCCGAGGCCGCCCAGACCGGCCGCCCGTTTGACATGGCGATGCACTTCGCCGCCAAGCTCGTGGTGCCAGAGAGCGTCGCCCAGCCGCTCACGTATTACGAGAACAACGTCGAGGGGCTGCGCACCATGCTTGAGGCGATGCTTGAGCACAACATACGCAATATCGTGTTCAGCTCCACAGCGGCGGTGTATGGCGAGATTCCCGGAGGCGTGTGCTTCGAGGACGATAACCTCCTGCCCATCAACCCATACGGTGAGACCAAGCTCGCCTGTGAACGTATGCTCAAATGGGTTGGCAGCGCACACGGCCTCAACTACTGCATCCTGCGCTACTTCAACGTCGCCGGTGCCGACCACACCCTTGAGATTGGCTTGGACAAAGACCAGCTCACCTGGCTCGTCCCCCTCATCATGCAGGCCGCGCTGGGAATCCGCGAGAAGCTCCAGATATTTGGCGACGACTACACCACCCCCGACGGCACCTGCGTACGCGACTACATCCACGTGACCGACCTCGCACAGGCACACGTCCTGGGTGCCGAGTACCTGCTCAAGAACAATACCTCGCTCATTGCGAACCTTGGCTCTGGCAAGGGATTCAGCGTTGCCGAGGTCGTGCAGGCTGCACGTCAGATGTTCGACTTCGCCTACGAGTATGCCCCCCGCCGCCCCGGCGACCCCGCCAAGCTCATCGCCGATGTCACCCACGCCCGGGAAGTTCTCGGCTGGGAGCCACGCCTTGCCCTCAGCGAGATCCTCAAAAGCGACTACGCCTACCGCAAGCAGCTCCTGCAGTCGCGCGCGCAAAACCAGAGCTAGAAACCGGCGGATAAGACCAAGCCCCCTCTGCCTGCACCACACCCCACCCCACAAAAAGCGGCGCGACCACTTGGGCCGCGCCGCTGTTATCTGCCCTCGTCGTACGCTTGGTTATGGTGTGGGTGTGGGCGTAGGCGTAGGCGGAGGAGTAGGCGGGACAACGGTTCCACCGCCACCTGGATCGGAGGGATCGGGGTTAGTCACGGGCGGGGTAACAGGCGTAGTGGGCGGCTTGGCAGCCTCCTCTGCCTTCTTCTTCTCTTCCTCTTCCTTCTTCTTCTGCGCCTCCGCTGCCGCAGCAGCAGCCGCCGCAGCCGCATCGGCGGCAGCCTTCTCCGTAGGTGTCATAAAGCTCATCTTGGCGGTATACTCGGGGTCATGCCCCGCAGGAAAGTCGATGCCCGTCTCATAGAACTGCAGGGCGTTGGTCATGAAGTCGCGCCACACCGGGCAGCAGTTCGCGCCACCCAGGTTGTCCTCAATGTAGCGCTCCTCTGCGCGGCAACCGATCCACACCGCGGTCGAGAGCTGCGGGGTATAGCCGGTGAAGAAGGAGTTCATGTAGTTCTCGCCGGTGCCGGTCTTGCCCGCAGAGACCTGAAAGCCCAGGCTTGCCGATGAGCCCGTGCCGCCGCTGATGACGCCCTTGAGCACATTGGTCGCGGCATAGGCGACCTCGGGCGTGACCGCCTGGACGCCGTTGGGGTCGTAATGCTTCCACAGGTTGCCCTCGTTGTCATAGATGTCGGTAACGGCCATCGGCTCATAATGTATGCCGCCTACGCCCAGCGTGCCAAAGGCCGAGGCCATCTCAAGGGTGTTGACGCCTTGGGCGCCCAGCACGATGGCCTCGCTCGGCGTGAGCTCAGACGTGATGCCCATACGGCGCGCCGTGTCAACAACGGCCTCGGCCCCGATGGTGCGCACCACACGCGCATAGGCGGTGTTCGAGGACAGCCAAGTCGCCTGGGCAAGGCTCAGGCCCGAGCTCATCTGCCCGCCCTGATAGTTCTCCACACGCCAGGTCCCCCCGCCCACCTGGTCGATGAAGACCGGTGAGGCACCCGAGACGCTAGTCTGTGGCGAGACGCCCATCTCAAGGCAAGCTACCAGCGCAAACACCTTGAAGCAGGACCCTGGTGAGCGGCGCATGTCGGTACTGGTATTGAATTGGTCGGCATAATAGTCCTTGCCGCCGCGCATCGCCTTGATATAGCCGGTGTTGGGGTCCACGCAGGTAAGCGACACCTCGACATCCCCGTCGAGGTACTGCTCCTTGTTCCAACAGGCGGCCTCGGCATACTCCTGTAAGGCGGGGTCGATGGTAGTGTAGATCACGTAGCCGCCTGTGAACAGCTCTTTTGTGCCCAGCAGCCCGTCATGCCACACATCGCTGGAATCACTATAGCCCTCCAGGACCTTTTGCACATATGAGGTGAAATAGGGGTACCGGTAGATGCCGTTGTGGTCGCCGCCCGACACCTGTATGTTGAGGTTGAGCTCGGATGCCTTGGCCTCCGCGCACTCCTCCTCGGAGATATAGCCGTTGACGAGCATACGGTCGAGCACCAAGTTACGGCGCACGAGGGCGTTATCGGGATAGGACACCGGGTTGTTGTAGGCGGGCGATTGCGGTATACCGGCAAGCAGCGCGGCCTCGGTGACGGTGAGCTGTGACGCGTCCTTTGAGAAGTAGTGCTGCGCAGCGCTCTGGATGCCCCAGGCACCATCCCCGTAGTTGATGGTGTTGAGGTACATCATGAGCACCTCTTCCTTGCCGTACATCTTCTCAAGGTCCATCGCAAGGATCATCTCGCGTATCTTACGGCGAAAGGAGATCTCGTTCGCCTCGTCCTTGAGCAATGTCTGCCGCACCAACTGCTGGGTGATGGTCGACGCGCCCTCGCGCGCGCCACCGGTAAGGTCGACCCAGGCCGCACGCGCGATGCCCATCGGGTCGATGCCCTCATGCGACCAATACCGCTCGTCCTCAATGGCTATCGTCGCGTCAAAAAGGTGCTGCGAGACCTGGCCGGCCCCCACGGGCACCCGGTTCTGCGTGAAGAACTTGGCCAGGACCGTGGTGCCGTCGCTCGCGTAGACCGTGGTCGTGCGCGGCGTGTTGAACGCCTCCGCATCCGTGACCTTGGGCATGTCCTCAAGCCAGGAGTCGGCAAGCGCATAGGCACTCACCGCTACCGTCGAGACAACCGCGATGAGCGAGAACACCACAACAAACGAAACGAACGGTATAATATGCTTCTTAGGTGGTTTCTTGGCGCGTTTCTTACGTGATGACATGGTAACCTCCTAGCGTGTAAACATCTATTATGACGCTTTAGCCGGTATTGTGCCACCCTTCCTGCCATCGGTTAACGCGCCGTCACCCAAACTACCCTGTTCCCTGCGGACAAGAACGGACCATATGCAACCCAAAACCGCCCCAACACCCCACGCCCTGCCCGAACTCCTCGCTCCCGCCGGCGACCACGACGCACTGCTCGCCGCCCTCGGCGCTGGTGCCGATGCCGTCTATCTGGGCGTCGAGCAGTTCAACGCACGCCGCAACGCAGCAAACTTCACCCTTGAGGGGCTCCGGGACGCCTGCGACCTCGCCCATCTCATGGGCAAGCGTGTCTATCTCACCCTCAATACTGCTATTTTACCAAGCGAGTTCTCCGAGGCTGTCGAGCTTGCCGCGCAGTCCTACCGTGCCGGCGTCGACGCGCTCATCGTGCAGGACCTCGGCTTGCTTACCACCATCGCCCGTGACATTCCGGCACTTGAGCTGCACGCCTCGACCCAGATGAACATCCACAGCACGGCAGCTGTGGCCTATGTGCGTCAACTGGGCGCGAAACGTGTGACCTTGTCGCGGGAGCTTGGCCTCGACGAGATTGCCACGCTCGCAAAGGCCGGTGTAGAGCTTGAGGTCTTTGCCCACGGTGCGCTCTGCTTCTGCTACTCGGGCCAGTGCCTCATGTCGTCCCTCATCGGACGCCGCTCCGCCAACCGCGGCCTCTGCGCCCAGCCCTGCCGCTTGCCCTGGAACCTCATCGACACCTCCACCGGCAAGCGCCTTGAGACCAACGGCGACTACCTCCTCTCCCCCGCCGACCTCGCCACCATCGACATCCTCCCTCAGCTCAGGGCCACAGGCGTAACCTCCCTCAAGCTCGAAGGCCGCATGAAGTCCCCCCATTACGTCTCCGGCACCACCGCCGCCTACCGCGCTGCCCTCGACGCCCTCGACGCCCTCGCACCGTCATCCCCCTCAGAACCACCGCAAACTTCCCCCCACGACCTCGCCGAGCTCTTTTCCCGCGGCTTCACCACCGCCTACCTCGAAGGCGACCGCTCCAACACGATGATGAGTTACCAGCGCCCCAACAACCGCGGCGTCCCCGTTGGCCGCGTGGCCCATCTCACCGGCGACCTGGTAGGCATCGACCTATCCAAGGCCATCGCCCCCGGCGACACCCTTGAGATATGGACGGCCCACGGCCGCTGCATCGTCACCCCCGGCACCCTCTACGCCTCTCCCAGCGACACGGCTGCATCCCTTGCCGTCGCCGCCGCAAACACCCGCGCCTACCTGCACGTGCCTCAGCCCATAGGCAAGGGCGACCGCGTCTTTCGCGTGCGCAACGCAAGCCTCATGAGCGAGGCTGCCGCCCACTTCGACGGTACCCAGATGCAGTCCAACAACGGCTTTGTCCCCGTGGCCGCCACTGTCAAGCTGCAAGCAGGAGCACCCCTCACGATAACCTTCGCCACCGCGACGCACGAGGCCACCGCCACCGGCCCCCTCGTCGAGCGCGCGCGCACCAAGGCCCTCACCGTCGACGAGGTGTGCGACCACGTGGGCCGCGTAGGCGGCACGCCCTTCTCCATCCGCTCCTGGGACATCGAGCTCGACAACAATGTGGGCATGGGCTTCTCTGCCCTCCACAAGGCCCGCGCCCAGGCCCTCGACAACCTGCGCGATACCGTCCTCGCCCCCTGGCACGCCCGCATCCTCACCCCCCGCCCCGCCCGCATCACCCCGGCCCCCGTCCCCAAGGAGGCCCCCCGTATAGCCGCCCTCGTGCGCAGCCTCGCGGGCGCACAGGCGGCGGCACAGGCGGGCGCACAGGCCATCTACCTGCACACCCTCGCCTTTGAGGCCACTGCTGCGGATACCCCCGGGCATCCCGCCCCCCGCCACCGCCCCACCTCCCCGGCAACGGCCCCTATCCCCGTGCTCCCCGCCATCTGCCACGACCACGAGATCGAGGCGTGCCTGGCACCGGTCGAGGCCAACAGGCCCGTGCTGGTAAACAACCTCGCCCAACTCCCCCTCTGCCTTGAGCGCGGCGCGCACGTCGAGGCCGGCCCCTCCCTGGGCATCTACAACCTGGCGACCCTTGAGCACCTGGCACAGGCCGGTGTCACGCGTGCCTGGCTCAGCCCCGAGCTCAGCCTTGCCAGCCTCAAGCAGTTCACGCCCAGCGCACCCCTGCAGCTCGGCCTCACCGTCTTTGGCCAACAGGAGCTCATGGTCTCCGAGCACTGCGTGCTCATGGCACAGGGCCCCTGCGACCAGCACTGCGCGGCCTGTGCACGTCGCAAGGCCCCCCGCCTCCTTGAGGACCGCAAGGGCTACCGCTTCCCCGTGCGCACCGACGACCACGGCCGCAGCCACATCTACAACGCCGTCCCCCTCGACCTTATCCCCCAACTGCCCAGCCTCATAACCTGCGGCATCTCCACCTTCCTCGTCGACGCCACCCTCCTCACCACCAAGCAGACGGCCGAGGAGGTCGCCCGTGCTGTCCGTGCCCGCGACATAGCGCAAAAAGGCAGCCACACCCTCCCCAAACGGGAAGGCATGACCACCGGCCACCTCAATCGCGGCGTCTTGTAGTGTGAGCTCAGGGCCGGTTGGCCCCTACGCATAGGGGCGACGCCATAAGGTGCCGCCGCCCAAGCACAGCGTCTATTCGCCTTCTGCGGCGCCGGCATCCACGACTGGCCCGGTACTGGCTGCGCCACTGCTTTCTGCGTCGTTGGGAATGAGGATGTCCAGCCCGTTGCTGTCCCCGCCAACGTACAGCGGGAGGATGCCGTTCCATTTGTCGATGACCATCTTCGACAGGATCTCATTGTCAAGGGACTCGGCGAGTATGCGGTTTGTCTCGGCCTGCACGGTCGCAGTTTGCTGCTGGGTCTGGGCGGTGAGCAGCTTCTGCTCGGCCACCATCTTCTCCTCGACCGCAGCCTTGTACTCGGCGGGCAGGTCGACGTTGGCGATCTGCACCGATATGACGTGGATGCCGTAGGGTTCGAGCGCCGTCTGTGCCTTTGACAGCATGAGCGCCTCAAGTGCGGAGCGCTCGGTTATCGCCCCGTCGATGGTGTAGGCCGCCGTAGCGCTCTTGAACTGCGAGTAGAGTGTTGGCCTGACGATACCCGACACATGGTTGCCCAGGAACGACCGGTAGAGGTCCTCGACCTCTGAGGGGTCGATCTGTATCTGCGCCGTGATGGTCTGGCTTATCGATTGCAGGTCCTTGGTCGCGGTCGAATACTCGTCGGTGACCTGCATCTGCGTGACATCGACGATGTTGTAGAGGTCAAACGGCGATTTAAAGTGGAACCCCGACCCCTCAACGCGCACGATGTTACCAAAGGTGGTCACCACAGCCACGCGCCCCTGCTCGACCGTCGCCGTCATCGTGAAGAACACCGTTGGTATTCCCAGGATCAAGGCGATCCCAATGACGATACCAACCGCCCTGCCCACAAGCCCATTCTTCTTCTTCGCTTGATTTACCTGGTCCATCAGTCCCTGCCTCTCGTCTTGAGGTACCAAACGATACCCACTGCCCCGCCCCCAACGATAATCCCCAGGCAGAACATCAACCAAGCCAGCGCAGCCATATTCTCACCCTTCTCGCCGCAGCAAAAACATCGTCGGATGTATAAGACCAGCATACCATTCAAGCCCCGCCCCAACCCCGCTGGCAGGGTTACAACTTCAAGACGGTTTTGCGCTGGT
>JAITNB010000145.1 GCA_031290695.1 Coriobacteriales bacterium
GATCTAGTGCTACATCATGTTGTGCTCTGCCCGTGTTGGGCCTGATGCCCTAGAGCTTGGTGCCCTCGGCCTTGGCGCGGCGAGGGGCGGAGCGGCCCAGGGCGGCGCGTACTGGCTGGGCGCAGGCGATGGCACCCATGGCCTTGATGACGTCGGGGACGACAAACGGGACAACACAGGCAGCGAGCGCGGCCGGTATGGTGGCCTGGGTGGAAACGCTAAACCAGAGGGTACCAAAGGCGTAGGACGCCAGGCTGATGACCACGGCGGCCGTTATGTCTGTCACGACCATGCCCACCGCGCCCAGCTCCCGCTTGCGTAGGGCAATGCGGATAAGCGCAAATATGAGCGTACCCACAAAGAATCCCAGCAAAAAGCCGCCAGTTGGGCCGACAAGCACGCCAAGGCCGCCGCGGAAGCCAGCGAACACCGGCAGGCCCAGGGCACCCAACAGCAGGTAGCCGCCCACGGCCACCAGGGACTCCGCGGGCGTGAGGATGAGCACCACGAGCACCAGCATGAGCGTTTGCAACGTAAACGGTATGGGGCCAAAAGGCACCGTGATGAAGGCCCCCACCGCCAAGAGCGCGATGGAGAGCCCGCAGAGGACGATCGAGCGGGTTCTGTTGGGCTGTCTCATGCGGTTACCTTTACCATCTTTTGGAGGTAGGCGTAGTAGTCGTCTATCTCTTGTTGGATTTGCACAAGGAGGGCGGCATTCTCGGGCTTAAAGAGGTGCTTAAAGCGGCCTTGCAGCTTGAGGAACTCCGTGACGGGGAGCAGGTCCTTCTCCCGCACCTCCTTCATGCTCCACACGCCGTCCTCGATCTCAAAGAGCGGCCAGAACTTGGTCTTAAAGGCGAGGCGCGATATTTCGATGGTGAGCTCGGAGTCGTAGCGCCAGCCGCGAGGGCAGGGTGCCAGCACGTTGAGGAAGGCCGGGCCCTTGGCGTTAAAGGCCTTCTCCGCCTTAGTAACGAGGTCGCGCCAGTCGCCTACCGAGGCCTGGGCGGCGTAGGGGATGTGGTGCGCGGCGACGATGGAGGTGAGGTCCTTGCGGCGCTGCTGCTTGCCGGGGATGACCGTGCCAACCTCGGAGGTGGTGGCCCAGGCACCGTGCGGGGTGGCAGACGAGCGCTGGATGCCGGTGTTCATGTAGGCGCCGTTGTCGTAGCACACGTAGACGAAGTCGTGCCCGCGCTCGAGGGCACCGGAAAGCGACTGGAAGCCGATGTCGTAGGTGCCTCCGTCGCCGCCGAATGCGACAAACTTGATCTCCTTGTCCTGCGGTATCTTGCCAGCGGCCTTGAGGCCCTTGTAGGCGGCCTCGACGCCGCTGATGGTGGCGGCCGCGTTCTCGAAGGCGTTGTGGATAAAGGGGGTCTCCCATGAGGTGTAGGGATAGGCCGTGGTGGAGACCTCAAGGCAGCCGGTGGCCGATGCCACGACGACCTCGGCATCACCGGCGCCCATGAGCACCTGGCGCACGGCCACCGAGGCACCGCAGCCGCCGCAGAGGCGGTGGCCGCCGCAGAGGCGTTCTTTTTGCCTGGAGAGTTCCTTGATGTTAGCCATTATGCTTCCTCTCTCTGTGTTGCCTATGATGCGCCTTGCGGCGCATAGATCCTCGCGCTGCGCGCAAGGATGACAGTAGTGTTACCTCGTGCCGAGGTAAGACAGGCCCTCGTCGAGCTTGCCTTGAGCCAGCAGTTGCAGGTCGGTGTAGGCCTGGCGCATGGTTTCGAGGGTGACGTCGGCACCGCCGAGGCCGTAGATATAGTTGCGGGTGGGTATGCGCTGGGGCAGGTCGTAGAGTGCGGTGCGTACGTCGAGGCCCACGGGGCCGTATTGGGAGCCAAAGGAGTCGGAGCGGTCGAGGATGGCAACGGCACGGGCCCCCGCGAGCGCTTCGCGCACCTGGACGGCCGGGAAGGGGCGGTACACGCGGATGCGCAGGACGCCGGCCTTGATGCCTTGGGCGCGCAGTTCGCGCGCCACCGCACGGGCATTGCCGGCGGCGGAGCCTAACACAACGAGGACGTAGTCGGCGTCGTCACACTCGTACTTCTCCACAAGGTCAAAGGGGCGCTCGCAGATGGCGGCCCATTCGTCGCCTATCTGCTTGATTATGGGGGCGCTGGCGTCGATGGCGGTGCGCTCGGCCTTCTTGACCTCGAAATAGGTGCCGCCCAGGCTGGCGAACATGCCGTGGCTCACGGGCTGCGCGGTGTTGAGCAGGGGCAGACGGGGGGTGAACTCGCCTATGAAGGCCTTGACGGTGGCGTCGTCGAGGAGCTCGCAGCGCTCCATCGCGTGCGTGGTGATGAAGCCGTCGAGGGTGGTCATGACGGGGAGCTGCACACTGGGGTGCTCGGCGATGCGAAAGGAGATGACGGTGTTGTCGTAGGCCTCCTGCGCGGTCTCGGCGAAGAAGATGATCCAGCCGGAGTCGCGGGCGCCCATGACGTCGGAGTGGTCGCCGTGGATGTTGATGGGGGCGCTGATGGCGCGGTTGGCGTTGGCCATGACGATGGGCAAGCGCATACCAGACGCGATGTGGAGCTCCTCGTACATGAGGGCGAGGCCCTGCGACGAGGTGGCGGTGGCGGTGCGCGCGCCTGCGGCCGAGGAGCCTATACAGGCGCTGAGCGACGAGTGCTCGCTCTCGACGGTGACAAACTCGGTATGCACGCGGCCGTCGGCGACATACTTGGAGTAGCCTTCGACGATGGCGGTTTGCGGGGTGATGGGGTAGGCTGCGACAACGTCGGGGGCAGCCTGGCGAAACGCCTCGGAGACCATGAGGTTGCCGGTGCCGGCGAGTACGGTGATCTGGGGCATGGCTAGGCTCCTTCCTCTGCATAGGTACCCTCGGGTACCATCTTGAGGGCATCGAACTTGCACTCGATGACGCACACGCCGCAGCCCTTGCAATGTCCGTAGTCGATGCCAGTCATGACGCCGTCTTCGACCTCGATGGACGAGTCGGGACAGTGTACCCAGCAGAGCATACAGTTCTTACAGTTGGGCTGGTTCCACACGGGGCGGTTGGAGCGCCAGCCGCCGGTCTTGTACTGGGTCGAGTTGCCGGCCTCGATAGCGATGGCGCCCAGAGGGAACTCGCTGGCCTTCCAGTTGTCGAAGTTGCTTACGTCCCAGGTGCCGGGCTTGGCTGCCGGGGCCGCCGCCGCAAACGAATTAGTTGTGTTAGTTGCGTTGCTCATCCTACCTTCACCTCCTGCACCGCACGGTCGACCGAGGCGATGTTGGCGTCGATGACCTCCTGCGAGAACTTCTTGCCAAACGTCTTGATGAGGTTCTCCTTGAGCGCGTCGACTGGCACCACGCGCGTCACATGCGCCAGCGCGCCCACGATGGGCGTGTTGGGTATATCGCGCTTGATGGTGTCAACGGCGATACCGCTGGCATCCACAACGGCAACCTTGACCGACGCGGGCGCCTTGAGGAGCTTGCGCGCATCGTCGACGCTCAGGTGCGTGTTGAGGATGACGGTGCCATCCTCCTTGATGCCCTCAAGGACAGGGACGATGGTGAGGATGGTCTCGTCGAGCACGACGACGATGTTGGGGTTCACGATGTTGTTGTGGACTTCGATGGGGCTGCTGCTTACACGCGTGTATGCTTTGAGCGGGGCGCCAGTGCGCTCGGGGCCGTACTCAGGCATCGCCTGGATATAGCCGCCTTGCAAAAGTGCTGTCTCTGCTAACAATTTTGATGCAGTGACCGCACCCTGCCCTGCCCGGGCATGCCAACGGATCTCAATTAGTTCCGGCATAGCATCTCCCTTCTAGGTAATGACAAACATCCCCTCAAACATAGCCGTCCAAACCATGCCGAGGGAACCATGTGCTAAGGATAGCGGGGATACGGCCGGCTGTGTACGCGGTTGCACCCCGCGCTCACTCACACGGCATGGGGTGGTCGGTATATGGTGGGCGGGTGGGCACTATTGGCACCGTTTGCCGTTCGCAGGCGAAAGGACGGGCGAACGCAAGTATTTGCACAACACCCATCATGACACACACGTCTCCCTCTAAACTCTGCAACTTCGCGCAGAGTGACGTGAGCGTCAGTGGCGTGGTGTAGCCATCATGTTTCTATGAGGTCTTTTGCCTGTTGGGGGAACTTCCTGCAAAGCCATTCGAGTGCTTTGAGTTGGTCTGCCCCTGTGGCGCGACGAATCTGTATCAGCAGTTTATCGTGCGAAGGCCTGTCGAGGGTGAGGTTGGCAGCTCCCTCGTTGCAAATGCTGCATAAAGCACGGAGGTTCGACGGGTCGTCGGTGCCGCCCATGCTCTTGTCAATGATATGCCCTATATGGAGCCTTGTTTTGCGTGTTGGGTCATAAGGGTGGGGCTCTCCTGCCACTGCGCCACACATCTGGCAGGTAAAACCATTGCGGTCAAGGACATAGGCCCGTACTTCTTTACTGATCTCACGGGCAAAAGCTGGCTTGGGTTTCTGGTCGATAAGGAGGTACTGACCCGGCTTCAAATCCGAACGGTCATTATGCGTGAGTATCTCGTAGCCCTCTTCGTTGCGCAATTCCCGCACACGCCTTGCCCATTCGCTTATTCCCGCCACTTCCCTCAACTCATCAGAGCCAAGGACTTCTCCCACGTGGTTGAGAAAGTAATACCGAAGCCTGCCCCGAGCGCCCTCATCACTCATACCGCTATCTGCTCTTTCATTGATTGTCGCCCCGCCTCGATGGCTGCTTTTATGGACAGACCGATTGCGCGGGCAACGGGAGGAGGGAAGGCGTTCCCAACTTGCTTGTAAGCCGCTGTCTTCCTGCCAGCGAACTCCCATTCAGGTGGGAATCCCTGTATGAGACTGGTCATCTGGACGGTCAGTCTTGGTTTGCCAGCGAATCCAGCGGAGGGTGGAGTATCTGCTATTCCTCTCCCGTCAACACCGAGCTTATCCCACGATTGCTTGGTTCTTGTGGGGCCAAGGTCAGGCCCTCCGTGTTTCTTACTGCCGCCGACGATAGTGGGAGCGATGCCGTTTGCCCCTTCTGCCCACTTTATAGAACCTTCCCAGCCATTCTTTGACATTTCGAACAAAAGGAGTTGTCCTATCGTTGGCGGAGGGGCGACAACACCCAGAGGCCAGGTAAAGTAAGGGGCGATTCCTTGTTTCAATGCCACCAAAACCGTGCGCGAACGTTGCTGAGGAACGCCGTGGTGATTTGCCTCGACAATCTCCCAAAAACTCATATATCCAAGGGTTTCGAGC
>JAITNB010000146.1 GCA_031290695.1 Coriobacteriales bacterium
GCCAGGTATGCCTCGAGCGTGTCATGGGGCTCAAGGAGGCTTGCAAGCCGCACCACGACCTCTGTATAGTCTATCTGCCCGTACTTGCCCTCAAGGTGCCTTTGCATCTGCTGGCGTGCCTGCTCCTCGTTTGTCATACCAAAACCACATCCTCCCAAGCCTGTTACAAATAACAAGGCCGCCAAGGCCAACACGGCCGCTTTGGCTACTGCTCTGCTCGCGCTCATGCCGTTCAAACCTCCCTTACTGTGGGGATGAGATGTATGACGGCGGGTCGAGTTCCAACTCGCCTAAACGGATGAGCGCTTGGATTATCTCAGCCTCACTCTGCTTGAGTCTGATGCTTGCGTTATCCATCACCTGTCTCGTATTCGATGCCAACGTTCCCAACTCAACCTCAAGCCCCGAAAGCTTAATGAGCAAATCCTTTGCCTGGTCGGTCATGGCTCCTTTGCTCGTTGAGGCAACGCTGGTTGCCTGAGAGCTGAAGCGCAACGACTCGACAACGGAGTTGAGCAGGTAAATACCCGTTTGCAGAGCTTCGTAATCGACCTTTATCTCGCCAGATGCCATCGTCTTATCCCTCTCCATACAAGAAGCTGTCGTCCTCTTCAATCTGCCTGATATAAGCGTTGCACAGGTCCTGCCCCGCTTTACCAATTTCCTGTATCGCTAACGGCAGGCCGCTAACCTGGGACAGCAACCCCTCGATCTTGGGCCGTATGAGATCGTTGCCTGTAATGGCATAGGTGTGGATATAATCGAGTGCGCTGATATAGCTCTCGGTTGTCTCCGCAAGAAAGTCGCTGTACTGTTTGATGCTTTGCCCAAAAGCTGCTATCTCATTATCAACGATATATTGATTCATCCTCACCACTCCAAACAAGTGTTGTAGCTACGCTCAAGCGAACTCAGTCGGTTGCGGAGTGACCAAAGCTGGGATTGTCGTGACTCCATCTGGCTTGCAACCCTGTTCAGCGCGACTACGATGTCTGCTCTGAACTGTTCTATCCTGGAGGTTGCCTTTGTGTATTTACCGCCACGCAATGCTTCGCTTATAGAGGAGCCGTAGCCTTTGGCTGCTTTCACCTTCTGAGCCATGCCGTCAATCGAGTCTCCCTTATACCTCATCTGCCCAACGCGAGCAACAAAGTCATCGGTGTGGGAGTCCAAAGTAGCAAGCAGGCCTTGGAGCGCAACCTGCTTCTCTTCAAGTTGAGCGACCTCATTCTGCGCGGCGCGTATCGAGGCCCTGCAGTTGTTGATTTGCCGTAGAATCTCAGCCTTGTTCATGTGCTAATCCTCCCCTGCCGGGCCTACCAACTTCACGTAGGAGGCGTTGTTCTTGTAGACGTAATAGCCAAAGCCTTTGGGTACGGGGTTTCTAAAGCTGGGGAGGGCCCTTCCTACTTTCAAGGCGCTTTGGTTTGATATACCGTCTCCAACCCAGACGCCGTTTCCGTATGAGGTGATTTCTTTGAACCAGGGCTCAAAGTTGAATGGCGCAAAGCGGGCGGGCTCGCCGGTAAGGATAAGTCCGGCGTTTTTGCGGTATGTCCCACTAACAAACTGGGCCTCAAAACGCTTGCGCAGGTCTGGCGCGAGGGCCTCCACGAGGCTGCGCACCGAGATACCGACGATGAAGGTGTCTGCTGAGGCGGGCGAGTCGGGTTTGGCGGGCTGCCCAACTGGATCGGCCTGCTCGGTTGGCTCCACCCACTCCCTGACAAACTCGGCAACAGCAGGTTTTCCGTGATAATAGTCAACACCCTCGATGTGCTTGTCCTTGAGAAAACCGTCCACATCAAGCACAATGGCCGTTCTGGCACGGTCAAGCGCAAGTGTTCCCAGTATGCCTTCCAAAAACGGCACCTGATTGTCCTCGTTCTCCGACAAGACCAGCATGACAGACGACTTCGCAAAATCGTGTGTGACAACCGATATATCCTCTTTTGCGATGCCCAGAGGGAGCGCCGTCTTGGGAAGCCCTCGGTTCGCGAACGTTTGCGTGGTAACCGCCTCGGGAAGCGTTGGTATCTCCTGCGCCCCCGTCTGTTGCGAAGGCCCGGTCAACTGCGCGACCTTCTCACGAGTCGCCGCGTACTCGTCCTCATCAGCAGCAATACATGCTCCCTGGAACTCGTAGATGCGGTCGAGGCGAATGAGGCCGCGCGCATACAGCGCGGGAGGGACGGTGTCTTGCAGGGAGCCTAGGATGGTGAGGTACTCGTCCTTGCTGTTGAGCCTGAGCACAAGTTTTTGCTTGAAGTTGGGAAGAAGGCGATATCCCACCGACGTGGCCCGCGAGCAGGTGAGCACAAAGGAGATGTGGTAGCGCATCCCATCGCGGGTGAGGGCTAGGAGATTGTCGGCAAACCGCTCATAGAGCTCTGGGAAGATGTCATAGTTGTTGAGAATGACCAGGATGTTTGGAAGCGGTGACTCGCCGGCCTGTTCGTTATAACGCTCAAAAGAGCCGCCAAAGGCAGAGAGCAGCTTCTTCCTCCTCTCTATCTCAGAGGCAAGCATCCTAAAGAGGTTCTCGATCTTCTCCTCGTCCGACGCAAAGACCACATCGCCCACCTGGGGGGCGGCCCTGAAGGCACCGAGGGTCTCTGCACCAAAGTCGAGGATGTAGGCGTTAAGGGTCTTTGCGGTGTGCTCCTTGATGAGCGAGTAGAGCATCGAGCCTACCAGGGTCGCCTTGCCACTGCCAGTGGCGCCGTAGATGATGGCGTTGCCTTCGCGTGAAAGCGGCAGCGTAAGCAGGCTCTGCTTCTGGTTGTAGGGGTCGTCGTATTCGCCAAGGGCGGGATTGAGGGCGAAGGGCTCCTTCTCGCGGGGATACTTCTCGTCCAGCTCGTCTATGGTGACATGCTGGGCAATAGGGTCAAGCCAGAGGCGCGGTGCCTCAAGGCCCTGGGCGGCGGCGACCTCGACGATATGGGACAAGACTGCCACCGACTCGGGAGCCTTGGTCGCCCCAAAGACCTGCGGAGCCTCCGGCTTTGCAGAGGCCATGGGTCGTCCGGTGTTTGAGATGAGCGTGACGGCGTTGTCCTTCTTCCTCTCAAAGTGCTCGACAGGGCGATACGTGGCACCCGCATAGGCAGACTGTCCGAGTGCGAAATACTCGTTAAAGCCCACCTGCACGTAAAACCTGCCGGCGTCCACGAGCTCTGCGGCATCGGGGCGCTTGAGCATCTCGCGCGAGTCGGCGGCATCGGCCACTTTGAGGCATACCTTGAAACGCGCGTTTGACCATATCTGGTCGTTGACCACGCCCGAGGGCTTCTGCGTTGCCAAGATGAGGTGGACGCCCAGGGATCGGCCGATGCGCGCCGCGCTGATAAGCTGATCCATAAACTCGGGCTGCTGGGCCTTAAGCTCGGCAAACTCGTCTGAGATGATGAGCATATGCGGTATGGGGTCATCCACCACGCCTTGACGGTAGAGCTCCTGGTACTTGTAGATGTCCATCGTGCCAAGGCCGGCTTTGTCGCGTGCGGTATTGAACACCGCCTGTCTGCGCTTGAGCTCGGACTGTATGGAGACAAGCGAGCGGTTTATGGCGGCACCGTCCAAGTTGGTGATGGTGCCGGCCAGGTGGGGAAGCCGCGCCTTGTCGTTATCAAAGGCACCAGCCAAACCTCCACCCTTGTAGTCGATGAGCACAAAGGACACTTCGTCAGGACGGTAGTTGACTGCGAGCGAGAGTATGTAGGTGATGATGAACTCCGACTTACCCGAGCCGGTCATACCCGCCACCAACCCGTGAGGACCGTGAAAGTCCTCGTGAATGTTGAGCAGCGAGAGTTCGCCGTTGGGGTCGACACCCACCGGGGTATGAAGGCTCAAGCAGGGATTGTTGTCGTTCCAGCGCGATTTGATGTTGAGGTGCTCGACCTTACCAGCCTCGAACATCTCCAAAAAACCCAACGATTTAGGCAAGTCGCTGCGCGCCGAGGCTACATCCAAGGGGATAAGGGCGAGCGCATCGCTAAAGCGCTTGGCCTCGGTGTTGGCAATGCCTGCGTCAACCGTGAAGGTCAGGCGTTTGCCACTGGCATCCTTGGGGTTGTAAACCTGCCCCTGTCCGCCAGCGTCCAACTCGATGATGCACGAACATTCCTTTGGTAGGTCGCGGATACTGTTGCCTAGCGTGAGCACCGAAAAACCCTTGTTTTGGCGCAGCTCAACCAGCGAGTCAATGGCCTCAGTGGTGGTGGCAAGTTCCTTACTGGCGACAATCACCACGTAATAGATACCATAGTCGCTGGGATGATCCAGATTCTTGTTGGCCTCCTGACGTTGGTGCAGTTCGCGCTCCAGGCGCAACGACAGTTCCATGGCTTCTTCACGTGTGGTTGCCAGGAAGCGCGTGCCAAACGTGTCATCAAAGATATGCGGTAACGCCCTAATGAAGCCCCATTCCTCGCTCTGCGCCTCGTCGCCGATGAAGACGATCTTGACCTCGTCGGGAGCGTGAAGTGCGGTTATCTGCACAATGAGGTTGCGTATGAAGGGATACAGCTGTTCCGTGCCGCCCACAACACCACTCACGTAGTTGGTGATGAGCGGCAGCGACAGTGGCACGTCTTCGACAATCTGCGGTTTACTGGCCAAACCCCGCACCAGTGACTTGAGCATGTCCTCGTCGAGCGAGAGCTTGTCTGACGGGAACTTGATTTGCGCGTCAAGCGGCACATCGCCCCGCCCCACCCTCAGCTCGAGGAAGTCAGACTGTATGCCCGTACGCTCAAACAGGCGGCGGTCCTGCGTGAAGACACGATTGACACAGTCCTCGACGCTCAGGCGGTTCTCTTCCAGTATCTCTTTTTGTAAGGCGCACTCCTGGATAAACGATTCTCTGATCTTATCCAGATAAGCGGCATAGGTGGCCTTGCGCTTGGACTCATTGCGTTCGCGCTTGCGACGCTCATAACGCTTTGAGAGGTTGGGCCACAGCACGGCCCCCAGGATCATCACCACCACCATGCCAAGCATCGGCACCGCGCGCATGGATGCGCCCTGTTGTCCCGACATCATGTTAGACACCATGTACAGGCCCATGAGAGCCGACCCCAGTGCCATGCCCAGCGAAGGGCCTATCTTGAGGATCGCCGGTGACTCGTCGGCCTTCTCCTGTTGAGGCGGATCCTCCACATCGAAGTTCTTACATTCGATATCGCGCTTGATGCGAGGGCTGCGGTAGAAGTAGTCAACCGCCTCGTCCTCAAGAAGGGGTTGCACCAATTGCGGCACCGGTTGGGGCGTGTAGTGCACCTGAGCTGGATGTGGGTTTACCCGCAAGTTCCCGCCGGGGTTGTTAAAGGCGATGAAGCGCTGGCCTACCATGATCTTAAGTCCCATGATAAACACCACATCGCCCAGCATAAGCGGCATAGACACGTTGCAGGGAATAGCCCGGTAGTTAACAAACACCCCGTTGGCACTGTTGTTGTCTATGATGGAGAAGGACTCATTAAAGTAGCGGAGAATAGCGTGGTCTAGTGAGACATATTCATTCGCGAACCAAAAGAGGTTGTCTTCACTGCGACCGATGGTGATATCGAGAGCATCCTTGAATCCGAGTTTTGAATACTGCTTGTCAGGCTCCGCGGGGAACTCTACCAGTAACACTGCCTGCGAGCCATCAGCTGCTCGCAGGGTATAGAGGCCCTCGCGGGGCGCAAGGGTAAGACGCTCGACCTGGGTGCCGTGCGTATCAAAAAGAGTGAACGAGCCATAGGGCGCAAGCGACCATCCCTCGTCACGGGCGTCGATGCTTGCCAGACGACGTGTCTTGCCGGCGGCGTCGAGGTCCTGAAGCCAGTGCTTGCCCGTAACTTCCTCGGGAAGCGTACTTACCGTAACCTGATCCTCTTTGATAAGTGTAAGGTTCATCTAAGCCCTTCTTGGCATACAGCGCTGAGTGGGGTCGCAAAGCGACACAACGCGTGGCCTGCCCTCACTGAGAAGGGCAGGCCACGGCGCAGCAGGGGGAGGCAGTACGCTCCCTCATGCGTTTAGGTTTTTAGCCCTTGAACGCGCTGGCGATGTTGGCATCGGTTTCTTCGAGGGTCTGGGCGGTCTTGTCAAGGGAGGCCGCGATCTCTTCGATGAGCTCCTTGGCCTTCACAAAGCCGGGGCGCAGCTCGGAGAAACGGCTCGCATAGGACTCGCTTGCCGCACCTTCCCATTCGCTTTGCAGGTTGGAGAGCAATGAGTCCATACGCTGAATCACGTTGTCAACATTGCCAGCCTCGGTGCGGTACTCGCCCGCCCTTCCACGCATGGTTTCTGGGGAAATCCTGATCTGTCCTGCCATAATAGTTCCTTTCTGTCGTTTTACATTCCCTTTTCAAAACCAGGCAGCCTCTCTGCCCGGAGGTGAACTACTCAGTGAAGACGATGTGTCTCCTGTTCTTGAGGTAGCGCCGTATGAGCCAGATGATGAGGATGATAAGCCCCAGCAGGAATATCCCGGCCGCGATACTGCTAAAGAACATCCAAGGGGTGTTGAGCCAGATGAAGAACCAGTCGTTGGTGATGAGCACCTCGCCCACCTCCACCGTGGCCCGGTTGCCCGCCTTGTCAACCAGCACCAGCTCAAGTTGCTGCGGGGTGTTGCTCCCCGGGATGGCGAATGGCTGCGGTGTACGCGCGCTGTTTTGTGGGTCGTCAAACGTGGCGATACGCACGCCGTTGAGCAGCAGCTCGGCGCTCTGGAGCGCGATGTTGTCCTCAAAGACGAGCTGCCCCTCATAGGCACTCGCGTAATACAGCGTACCGGCCGTGACGTTTAGGAAGGTGCCGCGCGGCGCAGTGGTGTCGAGCGCGAACGCGACCTCGGCATCACTGGTGCGGTCGGCGTTCTTGGCCTGCATGGTGTTCTCCGAAAGGTTCTCGGCCCTGTCTATGGAGCGCAGCAGCACACGGTAAAAGCCGTCCTCGGTAAAGTTGGCGGCCGGAACGGTATAGGTGTACTCAAGCCAGAGGGTGTCGCTGGCGTTGGCCTCGATGCTATAGTCGTCGCCCGCCGCGAGCGTGCGCACCGTGTCGTTGTACGAAAGGCGCAGACGGGTCTCGGGCTCGTCAAGGCCGGAGGGGTTGATCTCGATGACCGTGACATCGCGGGGTACCTTGAGGTAGGCACCCAGCAGCGACGTTGTAGTCTTTGGGAACCAGTAGGTAGAGCCAAAGCGATTGACGGAGAAGACGCGCAGGTCCTCTGCCTCGTTGCCCGCCCGGTCGCTGATGGCCGAGTGCATAAAGTACACGCCGTCGTTTTCGAGCACGTGCTCGAGGTCGCTAAACGTGACGACCTTGGTGGTGGTGGCGTAGTTCTCATCGTAGTCAAAGCGGTAGACCGTCTCGCCCGCGGTGTCGGTGATGGTGACCCGTGCGGCATAGTCGTCAAAGTTGGTGTCCTCAAAGGTGACGCGCGGCGTGACCTCGGCAGCAAATGCCTGTGTGTTCTCAAGGAACTCGACGGTGATGGTGGGGCGCGTGACGTCGACGATGAACTCGGGCTCGCTGTAGACCTCTGCCACATTACCGGCAAGGTCGGTGCAGCCTATCTCAAACGAGTAGTGCAACTCGTCGCCAAAGTAGATCGAGGCACTTTGCTCGTCCTCAGACGTCGATGCCCAGCCACCAATGCCGGGGGCATCCGCCGCAGCGTTTGCAGAGTTGGCCGCGTTGACTGCGGCGCTTACCAGGTCGGCCGAGAAGTTGTGCTCGGCGACCTCGACGGTAGCGGTGCGGGGCGCGTTAAAGTAGCCCACGCCCTGGGAGTCGTTGTTGTCAAAGGTCACAAGGATCATCGGCGACGTGAGGTCGATGGTAAAGGACTCTGAGGGAACCGAGGCCGTGAGGCCGACGATGTCGGTAAGCGAGGCCGAGAGGGCGTAGTCGCCGTCAGCCTCGAAGTCGATGGTGTACCTCCAGATGAGAGGATCACGTGAATCCTGGGTAAAGGCCGATGCCGAAATGGGGGTACTGCTGCCATCGGTGGTCAAAACCGCAACCGTGGGGACTGGGCTTGCAGCCCGGAGAAGTGCGAAGCTTGCCTCCGTGACCGTGATAACGGCCTGACGGGGGACATTGTAATAGGAGCCGTTTTGGGGAACGCCCCCAGTAATCTGCACATCGATTATCGGTGCGGAGCTATCAACCAGGATGCCCTCCACAGCATCGAGGTCGGGGTTGGCCTCATAGAAGGCTGCGAAGTTAGTGGTGGTGACATTGCCCGCAAAGTCGTAAATGACAACCTCGAAGTCGCTCAACGACATCGGGGTAGAAGTTTGGGAGAGGGGAAAGCTAAAAGTGGCCACACCATCTGATGAGGTGACAGTGCCTTCGGCGTAGGGAACACCTTGGTAATTGACTTGGGCTCGCGTCACGCCCGACATGGTCTCAGCACTAAAAAGACCAAGGGCACTGGCAGGCACATCGTCAAGAGTGAGTGTTATGGTGGGAAGCGTGGGGTTTATCGAGCTGTCATAGGGGCCAAAGTAGTACCAGCCATCAGTGGTTGACTGGAACGCAGTATCATAGGCAATAGCATCCAAATGAGGGGCATCGGGGTCGACACGCACTGGGTTAAGCCTATAGGCACGGTCACCATCCAAAAAGGATGTGCTCTTCACGAAGTAATCATTGACATTGCCAGAGGATACTATCAGTGGCGATTGTGGTACGTCGAAGAACGACCCGTCAGCTTTAATCGCTCCCGAACTAATGTCACAGTTGGCTTGGGAAAGTGACGCCTGGACACTGCGCACCCAGATGTTCCCATTAACACCGTCATCGGATTCAAACCTTGCAGGC
>JAITNB010000005.1 GCA_031290695.1 Coriobacteriales bacterium
TTCCTGGCCTTCACCGAGCTCGTCGGCGGCCTGATGGTGGTACGCATCATCCACTACTTCCTCATGTGGGTGTTCATCCTCTTCATGTTCATCCATGTCTACCTGGCCAACATCGAGGGCATCTCTCCCACCAAGCTCATGTTTGCCTGGAAGGAGCATGGCGGCCTCGTCTACGACCCCGACATCCACAACATAGTGGGCGAAGACAGCCTCAGCGACAAGCATTAACCGGTTTCACAAGTGGTATCCTACAGAGGCATCGCACCTGCGGTGCCTCTGCTCGTATTCACCCCCTTGGAGCGTAAAAGCTTGGAGCACTGCCATTCTTGGGACACAAAAACTCGAAGCACTGTCATCCTTGGAGCGTAGCTCCGAGGATCCATGTGGCAAGCCACATCATAAACAAGGCGCGTAGCGCATCATTGTCTTTGGAGAAGCCCGTGTCAAAAAATGAACGCATAGCTATCCTCTGCATCGGCAACATCCTCATGCTTGACGAGGGCGTAGGACCCCGCGTTGCCCAGGAACTTCTCCAGAACTTTATATTTCCAAATGAAATAGCAATTTTAGACCGCGGCACGATGGGTATGGGCCTGCTCGCGGAGTTCAAGCATTACGACACCATCCTCGTCGTCGATGCGGTTGACAACACCGGCGAGCCCCCCGGCACCGTCGTGGCCTTCGCCCCCGAGGATATCGCCCCCTACGCCACTTTCCACTCCGCGCACGACACCCGCTTCATCGACGTCCTCGAGGCCGCCGCCCTGCTCGGCTATACTCCCCACGGCCACTGCATGGGCGTCCAGGTCGAGAACATGGCCCCCGCACACTACACCATCGGCCTCACCCCTCAGGTGGACGCCGCCCTCCCGCTCATGGTGTACCATATCCTCACCTTCCTCGCCGCGCGCGGTGTAGAGGTCATCGACCAGAAGACAGGAGCCCCATGGGACGGCACAACGGTAGAGCTATGACGGATAAGCCCGCAGATGGCCCGGACCTGCAAGCAATCCTTGCAGAGGAGATCAAGCTACTGCCCCGCATCTCCCTTGGCGCGCTCTTCATGCCCGCCATCTGGGGCCCTGCGCACGGCTATTGGGTGACCATCCTGTTCTACCCCATCTGGCTCTTTGCCGACAACTGCTTCATCAGCGCCTACCTCTACGGCGGCCTCGCCATCCCGCTTGCCATCGCAACAGGCATCGGCACCGCAGCCGTGACCATCGGCTTCGCCCTCACCGCCGGCCCCCACGCCTGGATGCGCGTCGCCAGCCGCATCCGCCTCGACCGCTACCTCAAACGCGAGAAAATCTGGGCGGTAGCCAGCGCCCTCATAGCCCTCGCCTTCTTCGCCTTCGCCACCTGGTACAACTTGGCCTATCGGCTCGTGGCATAGGCGCTTGGGCACAAATCGCGAAGTAAGCATCCCCTGCAACACGAGTTTGCGCGCCGGGGTCGAGCTACTGGGGCTGCTCGCCCTAGGCATCCCCTGCAACACAGGCTTGCGCTAGCAAGCCCCGGCACTACTGCTCGGACACAGGTCTCCCAGCGCGCACTCGCCGCAGCGGGGCTTACGGGCGATGCACACCTCGCGGCCAAAGAGCACCCACTGGTGGTTCACCGGTCCCCAATATTCGCGTGGGTACAACGCCAACAGGTCTTGCTCCACCTTGCTGGGCGTGCTGGCTGTCGAGAAGCGCAGCTTGTGTGCGATGCGAAACACGTGGGTGTCCACTGCGATGCCCTCGACGATGCCAAAGCCGTTGTTGAGCACGATGTTGGCCGTCTTGCGCCCCACGCCGGGCAACTGTTGCAGTTCCTCCATAGTGTGCGGCACCTCGCCGCCAAACCGGGTGAGTATCATCTGCGCACAGGCAACGCAGTTGCGCGCCTTAACGTGAAAGAAGCCTATGGTGCGTATGACCTTCTCGACCTCCAGCGGGCTGGCCTCGGCCATCGCCACCGGGTTTGGCCAGCGGTCAAACAACTCGCCTGTCACCTTGTTTACGGCGACGTCGGTAGTCTGGGCGCTCAAAAGCACCGCAATGGTAAGCGTAAACGGGTCACGGTAATGCAGCGCGCACTCCGCTTGCGGGTAGCGCTCCTCCATCCGCGCCGCTACCGCAAGGGCGCGCTCCCGCTTGGCGGTCTTCGATTCACGTGGCATATAACCTCCTCAGACTTCATGAAAGCGTGATGTGACTGTATTCATCAATTTATCCAGGTTTTGAGTGCTTGCGTTCCCTCTTGCACAACTTGTGCCGTGACGTGGGCTTCTTTTTGGGAAAGGCCGGCCTTATCCGCAACTTTAAGGAGGTCATCGAGGGTGATGTCGGTGCCTTTGCCGTTGATAGTGGTGGCGTGTTCTCCGCGCATGCCGGGGTTATACGTGAGGTCGTAGGCAGGGGACAGGTGCCAGCGGTTGGTGGTGGGATCGTGGAGGTAGGAGAAGTTGCGGGCGTGGTCGTCGCGGTTGTGGGCAAAGACGTTGAAACACATGATGCGATAGAGTTTGAGGGCCTCGTCGTAGTCGTTACTGAGCTTGAGGGTGAGAAGCATGAGGGTGTGATAGTCGAGGTTGGGGATGCGGTGCGAAGTTTCGAGGAGGGCTCCGGCACAGACGGTATGAATGCGGGTTGCGGAGACCTGGGAGGCGGTGGGGAGGCGGTCAAAGCGCCGTACGCCAAAGTAGCCCTCGCAACGGGTTGAGGGGAACAGCCTGACTTTGGGAACGTCGATACCGCATTGTTGCGCGGCGAGTGCGTATTCGTATTCCATCTTGCCTACGTTGGGGCGGTCATGTGAGGAGGGAAACTTGATAAGCCAGTCCTCGCCCTCGTAGGTGGTAAGTATCTTGGGACGCGCACCACCCGACGAGCCGCCCAACCTAAAGAGCTCGTCAAGGTTCTCGCTGGTGTTGGAGTTGAGGATACGGGCGCACTCTACCGCCAACGTATCGAGGCCGCTGAGGCTGAGTGCCTGGGTGGTTTCAAGGGTCGTCTGGGGCTCGTAGGTGAGCGCACCCATGCCCGACGCGCCAACGATGGAGAGTCGCGTAAGCGGGTGTATGGTTACAGGGTCATACCCCTTGCTTTGCAGCAGATGGTCAACAAGCAGCCGGCCCCACCCGTCGGGGAGGCTGTTGTCAAAGACCCCGTGAAGCCCCTCAAAGGGCAGGTACTTGGGGATAAACACACGCTTCTCCAAAGGGAGGCTGAGGGGGCTTATTGAGAAGCCGCGTGCCAACCACTCGTCGCCGTACTCGAAGGCAACGGTTTCTTCTTGCGTTTGCGCGAGGGTGCCAACGAGTACATCATTGTACAAGACGCGCAGGTTTCCTGGTTGCGGCAGGGTTTGGCTGGTATGGGCGACACTAGCGGCCTTGCTCATCAATCACCTCTTGGATCGAACGGTAGTGCTTGCGCACAAACAGCGCGGCAAAGTCATCCTCGCAGTCCAGAGCGATGGCGATCTTAATGAGGGATACAAGCGATATCTCGTGCCGGTTCTCGAAGCGTTTGAGTGAGCCGAGGCTCACGCCAGAGCGTTTCGCGAGTTCCTGCTGCGAAAGCTTGTGCTCCTTGCGTCGTTTGCGCACGTTGGCTGCAATCTCCTGCGCAATCTCCGGTGGGGTCTGTTGTTCAAGGTTAAATGTTTTCATGGCTCTCATTTTAGTTAATTATGGCGTATTTATCAATAAATGAATACTATTTTATCTATAAGCAACTGCTTGTGCGTTACATTTGGTTACCGTTCTGAGCAAGTGTGTGCAAAAAGGTCCTCACAGTACCCTTCTTGCATTTTGCCCCCCACAGGCGTACCGTTTTACCAACAAGAAGAGAGGACTCCCCATGCAATACCGCGACGACCCCAAGTCCCACAACCCGCTTTCCATCCTTGGTCTCGGCTGTATGCGCTTCCCGCGTGGGCTCACCTCCATTGACGAGAAGGCCTCCGAACAGCTCGTCCTCGCCGCCATCGAAGGCGGCATCAACTACTTCGACACCGCCTATATCTACGGCGGCAGCGAGGAGGTCGTTGGCCGTATCCTCGCCAAAAACCAGCTACGTAGCACAATCAACCTCGCCACCAAACTTCCCATCTCCAATTGCAAGACCCCCGAGGACTTCGACCGCTTCTTCGCCATCCAGCTCGAACGTCTCCAAACCACCTGGATCGACTACTACCTTATGCACAACGTCTCTTCCGTTGCGCAATGGGAGCGCTTGTGCGACTTGGGGATCGAGGACTGGCTCGTCCGCAAGCAGCAGGAAGGTGCCATCAAACGCGTGGGCTTCTCCTTTCACGGCGCCCAAGACCAGTTTCTGGCCCTCCTTGACGTCCGCGACTGGGACTTCTGCCAGATCCAGTACAACTACGTCAACACAAACTACCAGGCCGGTGCAGCAGGCCTTAAAAAAGCTGCGGATAAGAACATGCCGGTCATCATCATGGAGCCCCTCCTGGGCGGCAAGCTCGCAACGGGCCTGCCCAGGAAGGCGCAAGCGTTGCTGCACGAAGTCGACCCCACCTCCACCCCGGCAGCCCAGGCGTTGCGGTGGCTCTGGAACCAACCGGAGACCACGGTCGTCCTCTCGGGCATGAGTAGCATGGCCCAGCTCGCCGAGAACCTCGCGGTTGCACGCGATGCCGTCCCTGGCATACTTACTGCAAGTGACCTCAAGGCCTTCAACAACGTGGTCGCCGCTTTTGAGGAGTCCTACCGCGTGCCCTGCACCGGCTGCAACTACTGTATGCCCTGTCCCAATAAGGTCAACATACCTGCCTGTTTTGCCGCCTACAATATGTCCTACACCGTGGGTTTGGTATCTGGCCTGCAACTCTACCTCACAAGCGTTGGCATGGGTGACCCCGCCAAGAACACCGGCCCCGGCCGCTGCATCAAATGCGGCAAATGCGAGCAACACTGCCCCCAGCACATCCCCGTCATCACCTCCCTCGAATCGGTGAAGAAGCGCCTTGAGCCCTTCTGGCTCCGCGCCGCACTCGCCGTATACATGAAGCTACGGGGTTAGAAACACTGCTAAAACTCGGGTTGAATGCCATCCGAAGTGCAACGTGCCATTCGAAGCGCAAAAGACAGAGTAAGTGCAAGTAATCCCCTGTCTTTGGGCAACGACAGGGGTTCCGTGCCAGAGTAACTGCAAATATTGCTGTAAGAACTGGCGGATTTGGGCGTGATGATCCAGGCCCTTGTCACCAGCTGTGCCACACTGAGTGCAAGGGGCCTGCAAGAAGGCTTTTGCCGCCTCCGGCAGCAGACGGGCTGTCGTTGTCGTTACTTACGGTATAGACTGCTTACAGGTCATGCGTCACGGTCTGTTCTGCCTTACCTGCTCAAGCAGTCTCGGTTTGAGCAAGACATCGTCGGCATCGACGAGACGGTAGCCCAACCCGTCGATGAGCTCTGTCGGCAAGGCCTTTGCAGCCCACTCGAGCGGACAGAGACCGAACAGGGACTCGCGCCTCTCCGAGTTGACGTGACTGAACACCTCGGCCAGCTCATAGGCGCCGATGCCTGCAAGCGATGTCCCCTTGGGGATGATCTTGCGCAGCTCGACATGGTTTTTCTCGCATGACCCTTTCTGGTCGGGGCGCTGCGCATCTGTGAAGTAGACGGCGCAGCGCCTCTTGCCGTCCTTTGCCTCCATGCCCTCGATGTCTTTGAACTCACTGCCCCGGTCGCACAAGATGATGCCGAACACATCGCTGAAGCTGTCTTCCAGGATGCCGTGCAGCCAGTCGAATGCCTTAACGACATGGGCGGTGTCCTTGCGCTCCAGCTTGATGCCTATTTGGAAGTGCAGCGCCTTGAAGTGCATGGTCAAGATGGCATCGTCGCTGCCTGCCGGGCCCTCTACGCAGTCGCATTCCACCACCCTTGAGCGGAACTGCTCGTCCAAGGCAAGGAAGTCGCTGTAGAGGTGCCCTTTCATCTTCTCAGGCTCGATGGGCTTTTCCCTGCCCTTGCCGCCGCGTTTTTTGTACCTGACGGCCTTGGGCAGCTCGATAGGCAAAATGGCGATGTCGCCGTTTTGGATATGGCGATAACAGCTCCTGGGCGAGAAGGCTATCTCGTCGCTGTGCGCAGAGTAGATGTGGGCTATGCCCTGGCCGTTGTCAAGGCCGGCCTTCAGGATGTCCTCTGCCCGCTTGAGCTCCTCCGGTGTGCAGTCTATGCCTTCCCGCGTCTCGCGCCCCCGCGTCTCACACACCTGCTGGGCATCTTTGGCCGAGTAGCGGAAGCGGTGGTAGCGACAGCTCCTTGGGCCCGCGGCGCAGCCGTTGCAGACATGCGGGCTTGTGGCTATCTGTGGGCAGGACTCCTCCTGGTAGGCACCGCACAGCCTGGCACAGTTCCTCCTCTTGCAAAAGGAGCACTTCTTGGTCTTAGGCTCCACGCAGCGCTCACATAGCTTGGTGATGTCGCAGGTGCGGCGCTGTACGCACACATTGCCATTACCCCATGCTCTGGTGTCGTTTGCCCGGTAGCCGTCGTCGCGGCGGTTGCGCATCACCTCGCGCGTGACCGTGGCAGGCGATACCCCTATCTGCCGGGCGATCTCGCTGATGCTCTTTTTGGCATTGAGCCCTTCCTCTATCTGCTCACGCTGCTCCTTGCAAAGCTGCTTGTAGTTTTTCTGGGACATCTTCTGCTCCTGTCCGCCCGTCTGCGGCAAGGGGCATGGACAAGGATACAGGAAAGCGGCCTCTTGGTGTTTTTTGTCAAGTCAAAATCCCCAAAATCAACGCGGCGGATTCCCCACTTTCAACTTGGGGAATTCCCCACTTTCAACTCACGGCAGCCAATTGGACATCAAGTACGGGGTGCAGCGGTCGGCTGCACCCCGTACCCTCCTAAAACGGCAGTTCGTCTCGGTCTTGTCCTATAGGCTCTCCCTTCTTGTTAAACATGAGGTCGCCACGCTCGAAGGCCTGTATCTCGGCGAGCACCTCGTCCAGCAGTGGCCCGTCGCGATAGGGGGCACAGTAGCCGCAGCCACAGGCTCGCGTCCCGTTTCGCGGACATCTGCTGCTCTCGGCCTCTTGGGATGCGGCTATCTGGGCCACCAGCCCGCCCTTGCCGAACAGTCCCATCAGGTGCCCGGCCATCACCGTTCCCACCGGTCTTTGCCTAAGCATTCCAATCATCACCAGCACCTCGTCTGTCAGATACGGTTCACTCACCGCCATCACCGCCCATCTTCATGATCGCATGGCGGATGCGGTAGCTCTCGCCTGAAAACGTGATGACATGCCCATGGTGCAGCAGGCGGTCTATCATGGCCGTCGCCATCTGTTCCTCGGTGAGCACGGAGCCCCATCGAGAGAACTCAAGGTTGGTGGTAAGCATCAGGCTCTTTGACTCATAGCAGCGCGACACCACCTGGAAGAGCAGCCGCGAACCCTCACGGTCAACCGGCACGTAGCCCCACTCGTCGATTATCGTGAGGTCGTTTGAGGCATAGTCTGTAAGCACCCTGTCAAGTGTGCCGTCCTCGCGTGCCGCCACCAGTTTGAGCACCAGTTCGGATGCCGTGACGAAGCGGACCCTCATCCCCAGGTCACAGGCTGCCGAGCCGACGGCAATCGCCATGTGGGTCTTGCCGGTGCCTACGGCACCATAGCAGATGATGTTTTCCTGCCGAGAGATGAAGACGCAGCCCATGAGGTCCTCTTTGGCAAGCGATGCCGGCAGCGAGACCTCCGACCAATCGTAGCCTGCGAAGCTCTTCACAGACGGGAATGTCGCCCGTCGTCTCAAGCGTCGGCGCTTGTTCTCGTCGCGGTAGCCCAACTCGCAGCCGAACAGCCCCAGCAGGAACTCGGCCTGTCTGGGCGTTGCCTTGGCGGCATACTCGTCGAGCGTGTGGTTGGACAGCATCAATTGCCTGCCCGCTTCCTTTATCTGCTGCCCATGCGTGCTGCTCATCTGTTTACCCCCTCTCCCAAAAAGACCTTGTCGTAGATGCCGAGATCCCCACCGGGCAAAGGTGCGGTGTCCAATCCGAAGTCGGCGATGCGGGCTGCCAGAACCCCGACTTGGAAGAAGTCCGGGAACTCCTCGTGCTCGCGGGCCAACACGTCAAGCGCGTCAAAGGTGTTCTCCATGCCGTTTCGCTCTATGGACTGGGCAAGCAGCCTCAGATCCTCCCTGAGCCCGTCTTTGTCCAGCGCGTCCATCTTCGTGACCACGGACTGCGGGACCATCTCCCTCAGACGCGAGTTACGCCATGCCCCAGGCTTCTTGATCAGGCAGTGCACGGTCGATGCCGCGTCTATGCTTTCTGTGCGGCTCTTGCCGAAGCGTCGGTGGTGTGTGGCGATGACGCAGCCATCCGTATCGATGATGTCCACGGTATGCGCACGCACGGCAATGACGACCTCGCGGGCGGAGAACGCCGGTGAGGTCGAGTAGACATGGCAGCTGTCCAGCGTGACATAGCCGTACCCATCCGCCTTGACGTGCGCGTAGCGCACGACATCGAAGGGCTTTGGGGGCATGGGCAGCGATGCGGAGATATCCTCGCGCAAAAGGTCATGGATTGCTGCCTTCTTGCGGTAGTGCTCGCGGCACTCCAACTCAAGGCAGGCATCAAGCAGACCCCTGTTGTACTCCTGGATGTCTGTGACGCAGGGCACGGGCACGAACAGGTTCTTGCGATGGAAAGCGACCTTGCGTTCAACAGATCCCTTCTCGTGGCCTGCGTTGGCGTTGCAGAAGCGCAGGTCGAAGCCGTAGTGTGCCCTGAAGCGTGCGAACAGCTCGGTCTCGGTGACCGTATCTTTGATACGCCTGCCCACGCCGGTGGCGTTATCGAAGACGACCAGGTGCGGCACCGCGCCGACGTACTCGAAGGTGTCTTTCAGACCCTGGCATACACACTCGGCACTCTCGCCACCGAACAGCTGGGTGAACCCGCCGTTGGAGTGCGGGTAACTGTTCGTGAGGTAGTGCTCGCGCTCGCGCTTCCCATCGACGTCGAAGTCGGCCTGCCCGAAGTCGACCTGCATGCTGCCCGGTGCCCAGACGAGGTCGAGTGGCTCGTCTACCGGACGCGCCGTCCTCATCTGCTCTTTTTTCAGCTTCACATAACGCTGCACCGGCCCATAGCCGCCCGTGTAGCCCATCTCGACTCGAAGGCGGTCGCAGACGCGCTTTGCCGTATGCCGTTGTTTGTGGAACACGAGCCTGTCTGCCTCCAGCCATTCGTCGATGACCGCCTTGTACGGATTGAGGATACTGGGCGCTTGCTTGACCAGTGGTGCCGTCGGCGAGAAGTCATCGGCCAAGAGGTACTTGCGCACGGTCTTTCGATCAATGCTCAGTGTCTTGGCAATCTGTGACTTGCTGTCGCCTCTTCTGTACATATCCCGTATAGTGTTTTGCATCGGCATGTCTTTCACTTTTCCCTTCTCCTTTGCTCGATACGACATGACGGCAAAGGATGATAGCGTGTGACTGGCATGCCGTGTTGATTCTGGGGAATTCCCCAGGTTGAAAGTGGGGAATTTTAGAAGTTGAAAGTGAGGATTTCTACTGTATCAAAAACACCTCTTGGCGCCGTCTCGGGGCAGACGGGCCTGCCCCGGCACTCCCCGCCGTCGGGCGGCGGCGGGGAGCCGGAGGCGCTCCGCGGCCTCAAGGGCCCTGGCGCACTGCCGGCTCCGCCCGCTGCCAGCCCCTGAGCCACTCATGTGGAAAACCAAAGAACAGGTTTTCCACAATCGCTGGGGCTGTCCGCTGCCCTTCCTGCACTGCGGCATCGGGCAGTGGATGGCCGGAAAGCACCGGCGGCCTCGCCGCCGAATCGTGTCGCGCGCCCCGCTTGGGCGGGGTGCACTGCTCAGCGGCTGCGCCGCTTCGGTTCTGAGGAGGCCGGGCTTTCGCCCAGCAAGAGATGACCCGTCCCCATGCCAGACTTACTGCAAAGGGTTTGCACTTCGGCTGACAATCTACC